>JBJYWI010000064.1:8265-15475 GCA_046259385.1 Anaerolineales bacterium | reverse complement strand
TGGAGGGCTTTGATTGACCAGGGCACGTGCAAATGATTGGGGAGCGGGTTGTAGACCGCTTCCACTTCGGGGTCATCGAGCAATTCCTGATAGGAACCGTAGAGGCGCGGGATCCCAAGCTCTGCAGCAGCGCTCTGGGCTTTCGCGAGATTTCGCGAGCAGATCGCGACGACATCGCACAGCTCGCCGCGCTGCATGGCGGGGATTACTTTCTCCGTACCAATCAGAGCGGTGCTGAGGACGCCCCATTTAAGTTTACGCATTTTGATGCTCCTTTTTATTTGCTGATAACAGCTGCAACTATTTATTATATTTCAATTACGATTCAAATTTTTCGTCTATAAAACTGTCAAATTTCATAACAGCAAATTCCGAAAAGTTGACATTCATCACTTGAATTAAGCGAGTATCACATATAGAATCGCAATTGATATTAATGAATTATTAAAAACCGACCATATCGAGGAGAAGGTTGAAAACCAGAAAGGTACAACTTCAAAAATTAATCGCAACACTTACGGTCGCTTTCGGGTTTGTTTTTATCACACCGGCTACAGTTAGCGCTTTAATCCTCGGGCGGGGAGAGGTACCAGAAGAGATAAAAACATATTCCGAATTCCTCGAGGCGGCAATCGATTGGACACCAATCGCAGTTGATGAAGACCCTCTGGTAAGAATGCCTGGAACACAACCCGGCCAGGTGGCCCTGGAAGGTCCCAACCGGTGTTTAAACTGCCACGCCGGCTACGACCAGGCAGTGGAACCAGGCTTCAACTGGAAAGGTTCGATGATGGCACAGGCTGGGCGTGATTTCCTGTTCTGGGCATGCATGACGGTCGCAGGACAGGATTCAATCTGGGCAGTTGGCAATCCTAATGCTGTCGATATCTGCGAAAGGTGCCACTTTCCAAAAGGCTGGTTGGAAGGAAGATCTGATCCAACCAATGCTTCAGAGATGACTGGGGACGACTTTGACGGAGTTTTTTGCGATTTCTGCCACCGCATGTACGACCCATTTTTTGAAGAAACATATAACGGCGACAGAGAAGGAAGCGATTGGTTGAATTACTGGGATGAGACCAACAACAGTGAAACACTCTCCAGTGATTTTGCAAACAGCACTTACACAGAAGACCAGCTCATCGCGCAGGCGATAAAATTATTCAACGGAAACGATTTTTTCGGTACGGACAACCTTCCTTTCAGCGCAGATTACATTGAAAACGGGGGAGGGCAGTACTTTGTAAGCCCCAACGATGAAAAACGGGCCTCGTTTGCAGACGCAGACCCGCGGTCCCACACGATTTTCTACAGCCGCTACCATAAGAGTAAATATTTCTGCGGTACATGCCATGATGTATCCAACCCTGTGCTGGCTAACCTGGGTCAGGATGGGACCCAGCCGCTAACCACGGAAATTTTCTCAGCATACTCCTATTACCATGTGGAAAGGACTTTCTCCGAATTTATGCTTTCAGACTACGGCCAGCAGGGCGGCGCTCCGGGAAGCGGGGCATTTAATCCGGATGTTTTCCAGACCTCTCTTGCCAACAACTATATTGCCAGGTGCCAGGACTGCCATATGCGGGACGTTGTGGGACCCGGGTGCGATAAACAGGGTGTGACAATCCGACCGGACGAAAGTGTAGAGCACCCGCAAAGCGGCCTACCCATGCATGATATGACCGGCGGAAACGCCTGGGTCTCCTATATCCTGGCTAGTACAGATATGGATTCTCCCAATTACGACCCAATCAATGCAGGGCTGCTCAACCAGGGCGCCGACACACTTACCCTGGACCTAACCCAGGGGCAGGGCATTGACCCGCAGGCTTTGCTGGCAAGCGTCGAGCGCACCAAAGGGCAACTCCAGGAGGCTGGATCCATTGAGAACCTTAACTACGACCCTGCGACCGGCTCGCTCTCTTTCCTCGTCCAGAACCATACAGGCCATAAGCTGATATCCGGTTTTCCCGAAGGGCGGCGGATGTTTGTGAATGTAAAGGTTTTTGAGAACGATACACTTAAATACGAGGTCAATCCTTATGACGTTGAGGCAGGCACGCTCAAAGGCTTGAATTACACCTACAATCCTGACCCCAGCGGCATTCCCCCCCTGCCAGAAGAATTAAATCCTCTCATTGAGGAGCACCTCGATGGGCTGGTTTACGAGATACACCCAAGCAGTTCACTAACTGGGGAGGACAAGACATTCCACTTTGCGCTTGCTACAGGTCGTTCGAAGGACAACCGCATCCCGCCAAAAGGATTCCGGATCGATGAGGCAGAAGAACGACTGGTGGAACCTGAGTGGAACGGTGCGCCAGACCTGGATTATTTCTCGCCCGAGGAATACGCCGGCGGTTACGACGCGGTCTCACTGACAATCCCAGCAGGCGCTGACCGGGTTGTGGTGAGCCTCTACTACCAGACGACCAGCCGCGAGTACATTGAGTTCCTGCGCGACGAAATTAACGGCGACGCTTCAACGCTCCCGGATGCCGCATATATTATCCAATCTGACCAGTTCTTCAGCAAGCTGAAAGCGTGGGGAAGCACCATCTGGCAGCTGTGGGTACATAACATGAACACCCCCGGCGCACAACCTGTCTTGATGGCTCAGTCGGAATACTCGGTTGAAGACACAGTCGAAGTGTATCTTCCCTTCATCGTTAGCGGCAATTAACCAGCCTGTGAACCGGGCGTAAGCTTACCTTTAAACCCAACTCCCTTTCAAATTACTGCCTTTTCAGAGGTACTTTTGCATGTGGATGTGCTGGATGCCGGCTTCTATGTGCGGCTCACCGTATGGAATGAAGCCCATTTTCTCGTAAAAGCCAACCGCGTGGTCCTGGGCGCCAAGGTAGACCCGCTCAAGGCCGGCAGCCCGGGCGTGCTCAACCAGCGCAAGGAGGGCTTTTGCGCCCAACCCCAAACGGCGGTATTGACTCAACACCGCCAGGCGCCCGATATGCCCGTCGGGGAGCATACGCCCGGTGGCGGCGAACACACCAGCATGCCGGACAAGGACGTGGGCAGCGGTCCCGTCCTGTCCGTCAAAATCGATGCTTTCGTCTATGCCCTGCTCGCGTGTGAAGACCGCGTTACGTATGCGCCGGATTTCGGGGGCGTAGCGGTTGTCGAACTCGACTATGATGGCCCGATCTGCCATCCTGTACTTCCTCCAAGAGCGATGAATTTTTTCTCGCTTATCTTAAACATTATATCCACTTAAGTGCTCTGTATAAGAGGAACACAGACCTGGCTTCCAGAATATGCTTGCTGCGGCTTTTAAATTACCTTAGAGATCCCCTCTAAATTACACAATCCACCATTATGCATAAAACTTGCAACACCTGAAACAAGTGTGTAACAAGAATTTAAACTTTTTATCCATTTTACGGTTCATCAGAAAAAAGGAAGCACAAAATGAAACGAATACATTTTTTAATACTGGCAGTCAGCGTTTTTTTGCTGACATTCTTTGTGACCACACCTGCATATGCTCAAAAAACAATACATGTGAGGGAACCAACTCTGGAGCCTGATGGGCATACATGTGATACAACAGAATGGCATTTCATCATCGAGGGTGTAGATAAAAGTCAATCCCCAATTCCAAATGAAATTACCATCTATTGGTCAGACAGCACAACAGAAATCGTTTCTTTAGGTGAACCAGTAACCGCGACTGTTTTACACTTTCGCACCACTTCTCATCTCACTGATGGCGTGTACCCTGTTGATGCGACTGCCGTTATTTATGACGCTTATGACGGTAATTTCAATTTGTCCCATGGGCCATGCGACTACGTGCAATTTGCGACATATTCAATCGAGACCCTGTGCTGGGAACCCGGCGCGAAGAACGCCACCTTCACCGTGTTCCACGTCACTCTGACAATCGAGGGACCAACCGAGAGTTTTGAAATCGGGAAACTGAATAACGCCCAGTTTGCTGTAGATGAGTCGGTAATAATGGAGTTGGAACCCGGTGATTATACATATACAGCTGAGGCGGATGAAGGGTACGAACTCCAAGGCGATCCGGAAGGGCAGTTCACGATAGAAAGGTGCCCGGTCAACGGCGGAAATGGGGACGAAGGATTTGGGGGAGAGAACTTCATGCAGAACGCAATCTTGGCAGGATTCATCAGCGCGGCGGTCCTGTTTACCATTTTGCTGCTCTTCTCCCTGAGGCGGAAACCATCGTAATTACACCATCGGAAGGAATTAACAAAATAGAGATTGAGAGCAATCAAAGAACCCCACCCTAAACAGGCAAGTTTATCCAGGCGAGATTTCTTAAAGCTGCTATTTGTATCGGGCAGCTTTGGGATTCCGGTCGGATTCGGATACTACCTTTTTGCCCAGCTTAGATCTTTTATTAGACTTTCTGAAACCGTTCAGGACTATACAATTGAAAGCATCCCAACCCAGCCAGGGGGCGAACCGAGCGCCAGCATCCCCAAAGAATGGAATACAGGGGAAATCTCAGCCATCAGACCGGAATCCGCGAGCAGCCAGGAACCCGCCAGGCTGCAGCAAGCAGATGATGGGTTAAATGATGAGCAAGACCAGCCCAGAGTTGTGGATGGTTTGATTCTGGGAGATGGATTGTACGATTACATCAATCTGGCTGACAATCGGAGACATATCCTGCTGATTTTCATCACAAATAAAAACCGGATCATTCCAACATCGCGTGCCGCGCCATATGCCTACAGCCGCAAAGCGGTTAAGAATAATATTTTCGGATATGATAATTTCACCACCTTTTCATTCAACGCGATTGACGACGACGGGGCAGCCTGCACACTCGCACACTCCGGTATCTCCACAGACGGGAGACGGCTGTTTGCGGATTTCCTCGAGCGCAGCATCAGGCTTGATCCAGGAGGGAGAGCGAGGACAGCAAGGGAAACAATCAAGTTCATAAAAAAGGAATTGCTGGGAGCAAGTGTCCTGATGCTGCAGGAGAACAAGAAGGGTGTCCTGCCATTTACACTGCCTAATGATTTCCGTCTAAAGGACTTCAAACAAGGCAACGTATTACAACTAAAAATTACGGCAGCTGCGAGGGTGGAGCACAAAGCGATCGATGATTACGAGGCGAACATTAACGGTACAGGCGCATGGCTGCGGAAAAAACCCAGAAAAGTGTGGGGGGAGGGCTGGGAAGATTTTGAGGGGGAGAACCAGTGGATACTCCGGACCTGCCTGGGCACGAGCGGGGACGACCCGAGCCTCTTTGACATCTCAAGAAACAGGCTGATCCTCGCTATGAAACCAATCCAGGGCATGCGAGATCCGGTTTTTGACCCGCGAATCTAATACCACCTATTCCCCTTCGGTTCCTTCAAAGAAGGATTTTTCCTTAAATTTCAAGTATATACATAGCGTATAATGAATTAACTTGCCTATTCTCAGCGGAGGGAGATAGAAATGGTCAAGATAAATATCCATAAATTGTGCATATACTTAGGTTTAATCGCGGCTCTCATGAGCGGCTGTGCAATGGAAACAACTCCGACACCGACCTTCACGGCAACTTCCAAACGAACTGTTAAGAAAACCTCAAAACCGAAACCGACAAAGAAAAAGACCCGTAAACCGGAACCAAGCGCAACGGTTGAAGCCGAGAGCGAACACCTGGCTGTGAGAGACCTAAAAGCTGGTTGGAGCGAGGAGCTGATTTACCAGAATGACCTGGTCAGCCCGGACGCGCTGACTCTCGACGGGAAAGGCAATCTGCTCATTTTCGACCACTGTCATAAGGAAATCTTCAGGCTTAACGCAGAAGGTGAAATTTCAAAGATTACCAAAAACAACCCCATCCCGGTGCGCACGATGGCATGGCAGCCAAACCGTGGACGCTTGATCGCGGTGGCAGCTGGTATGCTGTTCGAGCTTAGCGGGGACAAATTGGAACTTATCAACGAGTTTGAAGGTGTTCAAACCCCATCCACGATTGCAGTAGACCCCGAGGATGATTCATTTTACGGCTGCAGTGAATCTAACGATCAGCCCATCAACCACTACGGACCCAATGGGGAAAAATTAGAGACCCTTGAGCCCAGCGCCGGGGGTTGTTATCAGATCGCATATGATCCGCAGAGCAAAAAGGTTTTTTACTCGGAGACCTTCAAAGGTCAGGTGGTTGAAATTGACCTTTCCAGCGGAGAGAGCAAGGTTCTGGCGCAGGAGGTCGGTATTCCCGGCACTATCGAGGGAATTTCCGTAGCGCTGGACGAAAAGGGGGACCTGTATTTCTACGATGTTTATAACGGGCTTAACAGATACCAAGACGGGCAGTTTGTACAGGTGATGGCGCCGGCGACAGGGATCGGTATATTTCTGTTTTCTCCATCCCACAAAGGGTTTGTGACTTCAGCGGGTGCGGGCGGCAACCTAGCCCTTTATAACTTGGTGGACAGCGAAGTCTATGAACTTACCCCTCACCTCAACTCAATTGCCGTGGTCGAAATGGATAGCGGAGAAGTCCTGATTGCAGACAATAATATGCTGATGGAAGTCACAAAATCTGGTATTACGCCGATCGGAGAAGCATTCCCTGAATTTATTATGTCAATGGTTAAAGATAAAGATGGAAATATCTACATTGGATTAGTCAACGGCAGGATATTCAGGTACTCAGGCGACGGCTCAATTTTCGATTGGGGAAACCTGCAACCTCAAAACAACCTGGTCTACCTCAGTTACGACCCTGCAAACAATACGCTTGTGGCTACGACTGAAAACCAGCCCCAGGATACAACCACCATCTGGCGGGTGCCTGTTGAAGACCCCTCAGGAGATGAAGAAGTGATCGTACTTGAAAACCGGAATTCGATCGCAGCCGCAGACAACCAGGGGAATATCTATGTCCTAGAAGGCAGGGAAAGGTTATACCAGATTGATTCTGAGCAGGGCGAGGCAACCCTCTTCGCAACAAGCGAATTGCCAGAAGGGGAAATCGATCTGCGGTCGCCGAATTTCGTGTACTCATCAATTGAGAACGGATTCGTGGTGGGTTCAAATGAATTTTACGCACTTTGGTCTCTAGAAACAGGCGAGAAGACCAACCTGGCGATGAACCAGTGCGGGGCGGATAATTTTGCCATCCACGAGACCAAGGAGGGAGACCTGATCTGCGTGCATTCAGGACAGGTCTTTCGATTGAAATACGAGCCGGAGGAGTGAGAAGATC
>JBJYWI010000064.1:0-8165 GCA_046259385.1 Anaerolineales bacterium | reverse complement strand
ACCCTGGCTGCTAACTGGCAGCGTTTGAGGTAAGCTTCCCGGACGATGCGGATGTCCTCCAGAAAATAGGGCAGTTCCTCCACCCGCAGAGCCTGGGGTCCGTCCACCAGGGCTTTGGAGGGATCGGGGTGAAAATCGACCAGCACCAGATTGGCGCCGGCGATGATGCCCTGGGCGGCGGCATGGAAGATCTCGAGCAGCCCATCAATAGAGCGGCTGCGCGAACCAACCGAGTGAGAAGGGTCAACACCAACCGGCATGCGGGTGAGACGCTTGACAACCGGGACATGGCAAAAATCGACAAAATTGCGGTGGGGGTCGCCGAAGGCGGTTTTCATGCCGCGCAGGCAGAAGATAACATCTGCGTTGCCCTCGCTGGCGAGGTACTCGGCGGCGTTGAGCGATTCGCTGAGCGTGATCCCGAAGCCGCGCTTCAACAAAACCGGGTAGCGGTGCTGGCGCCCGATCGCTTTCAGCAGCTCAAAGTTCTGGGCGTTTCGGGTGCCAATCTGGAGCATCACCCCGGTCGGGTTCCCGCTCGCCTGGAGGCACTCATCGATCTCCTCGATGTGCTTTTCGTGGGTGACCTCCATTGCGATCACCTTTATGCCGTACTTACCAGCCAGTTCAAACACATCCAGCAGGCAGCCCTTTCCGAGACCCTGGAAGGAATAGGGGTTCGTGCGCGGCTTGTAGGCGCCCATGCGAGTGCAGGTCTGGCCATTCTCGGCAAGGGCTTTCAGCATCCCTTCCACGCTCTCACGTGAATCGACCGCGCATAAGCCGGCAAAAATGTGCAGATTGTCCTGGGAAAAATGGATTCCGTTGTAATTAAACCCGACTGCACGGTCGCTGGACCTGTGGCGCCCGAGGATGCGGTAGGCTTCCGAGATTTTAATCACCCGTTCGACCGCCTTCAGGGCTTCAATCGGTTTGCGGTCAATCTGGGAGGTGTTGCCAATCAGATAAACCTCTGTCAGGACCTGCTGCTTTCCGATGACCTTGTGCTTCTTGAGCTGGACGTCGGGCAGGCTGCTCAGATAGTCCCAGGTCTGTTTGAACTGGGGTGACTCTTCGTCTATGTTCGGCTTGAGGATGACAAGCATTGGACGGCTCCGTTATTGCAGCGATGGATCAAAGACATTTCGCAACCAAAATCAATTCGAGATTTTTAGCCTGGATGATACCCACTCCATTCGCAGCATTATACATTCAAATAGCTGCCCAAATAAATTTCGCAGGGAAAAAGACTATCTAAACCAGGTTACGGGTCAGAAGAAGGGGGGCTCTGTCCCGATCCCTATGGGACAAATTCCCGGATTAAACGTGACTGCTTCCCCATGACAGCGGGACCACCTGATGGTTAGACTTACAGCAACCAGAATCCCGCTTTACTGAAAGGAGAAGTCATGAACGACCGTTATATTAAATGGGGAGCAATAGGCGCAATCGCCTACCCAATTATCCAGCTAATTTCACAAAGTTTATTCCAGACCGGCGGCAGGGAACCGACATTTAACGCGCCTGCAAACGAAATTCTGTCATTCTTCCAGAACAGAAACGCCACACTTACAGAGATCGCTGGGTACCTGATCGCGCTTTCCAGCATTGCATTTTTGTGGTTCGTCGGCGCATTATGGCGCGAACTACGAAAAGCAGAAGGAGATTCGGGTTGGATCTCATTCATTGCCGCCGGTTCAGGCTTGGTGACCGCAGCTGCGTTCAATGTCGGGGGCTGGAACCTGGCGCTATTCCGGGTGGGTGAGGGACTGGACCCGCAGATCGCACAGATGCTTTTTGACGAGGGTAACCTGAATTTCGCGACCACATGGATAACGACCGGGAGCATGCTGCTGGCAGCCGGGATAGTGTTCAGAGGCGCTGGGACATATCCGGGATGGTTGGGCGGCGGCAGCATCCTGCTGGCGGTCGGGTTGTTTCTGGCGAGAGCCGTATGGACTTCCCAGATCGCTTTTCTGCCATACGTGCTTTTATGGGTCTGGATGATCGGTTTTGGGGTCTACCTGCTGCGACACCCTGGTCTTGATCTTCCCCACCGTTAAAAAAGGCGATCCTGGCGCCAAATAATCTCTGGAAGAAAACACCAAAACAGGACCGCCACTCCCATTCTTATGTTAAGATTATAAAATCTTACTCAGTATGAGGTGCAACTATGGCTGAAGAGGTGCCCCAGGAAATCCCCGATCTCCCTGAAGAAGAACCTTTCATAGAAGATAAAAAAGAATCAGGCGTTAAGGAACACGGCAAAAAACCAGCAAAAAAGGCGCTGCTATCCTCCGCCCAGATCGTTGTTGCACTGGCTTTCGGAGGTGCGGCGCTGTTGGTCGTTCTGGCGAAAATAACCTTTCCAATCCCCGGGACGCCGGTTGTCACAGACCCGCGAGAGGTTTTCACCACAATCGGCGCCTCGCTTTCGGGACCGATCGGCGGAATTATCATCGGTATCCTGGCAGGCATCGCGGAACCCGATATTCCGCTGGCGAGCATGCTCGCCCACATCCTGGGAGGCATTTTCAGCGGTTTCGCATACAAGACGGTCACATGGCGGTTCATTGAAAAAAAGCCCGTCTTTATTGCGGCATGGGTGGTGCAGGTGCTAATTTATTACTTTGCCGTCGTTCTTCCGCTGTTTGTGATCGGATCGATGGTCTTCTACCCCGACCCAGAATACAATTTTTCCACTTTCTATCGCGACCTATCGCTGGGAGTAGTCCGGGAGGTGATCCTTACCGTGGTCATCACCGCGATTGTCATGCTGGCGCTGCCGAAACGGAATAAAAAACCGCTCTGGTAAAAATGCTGATTGAACTATCAGGTTGGCGTGAATTGACAACCAGAAACAAAATCGGGATTCACTAGCCACTTACCCCCGGTATAAAGCCCCTTCATAAACAAGAGGGGGCTTTTTTCGTGGTTATACCACCCCGTTCGGTCAGCGGCTGATGGAGATGCCGAGGTGGTTGCCGACCGGGCGCTGCAGACCAGGGATGCGGTGGTTGACCGGCGAGTTCAACACGCGCGGCTTACCGAGCGAACCACCCACAACCAGGGTGGATGACCCGCCGCCGTCCAGGTTAATGGCGTGGTAGGCATCGTAATCGAGCAAAATCTGAGCAAGTTCAAACAATGTCGCTCCCTGGCTGTAGTTCGCCTGGCGCCCATCTACAACCACAAGGATCAATCTGCGGTCATTCCTGCCAATTCCCACCGCGGTGCGGGGTTGGATATCGCCACCTTCCCGGGGTTCGATCTCACCTTTATCGATTAGAAGCTGGTTGCCAGATAGCGCCTGCTCCATTCTTCCAATCGGATTATGGAGGCTGAGGCGGTTGTTTTTGCTGATATAAAGTGTCGGCTCGCGGTCGGTGTCCTCTGAATAGACCCTGCCCCCGGAGGCGGCAAAGCCGATCACATCTACCGGGTCGCCGCTGTGGGGGTAGTATCTCAGAATCGAATGATCATACCAGGGCTCAAATCCATCTCCATTAACCGCAACCTGCAGATCGAATTCAGACAAAAACTGGGAAGTGGTGCGGGCTTTTAGGGGAAGCTCCGCCCCGGTTTTGCCCGGCGTCACCAGCAGGTCAAGCCCTTCTTCCGCCAGATTAGCGGTGACAACATGGATCACCATCGGACGAGGGTCATTCCGGACCACTCTCTCGTAGGTCACGCCTTTGAACAAAACTTCGCTCAGCTCAGCCGGCTGGGGGCGGATGTATCTCCAGGCAAACAACCCGCCAGCCAAAGCCGCAAAACAGGCAGATACCAGGAAAGGTAAGAGACAAAATCCTGCAATAATCTTCTTCGACATCGTTAATATGTTATCCTAACCTTATCTGAAGCGGGAATAACCCGGTCTGCACGTAAAGGTTAACAGCATCCCAGCATAAGCACCCATTGAAGGGGGAAGTATACCGAAATGGTTTGAAGATTCGCTTAAATTTTTTATAAATCCGGGTGAGAATCCGGTTAATGGGATAGAGACCTGGCAAAACCTGGCGCAAGAACAACCGGATTTATTGAGGATTTTAGAAGAAGCGATTCAACCATCCAGCAACAAAGCCACGTCCGGGCGCTTTAAGAAACTCTCTTTCAATTCTTGCTGGCTGATAAGCGCGCCGATGTCCCGTACCAACTGCGATGCTTCATCTCGAAACCTGGCGCTACTGGTCGAATCGCCCAGGGCAGATGCAAGCTGAGAGCGGGAGGCGTATATCTGCCATAAAATCCAGCGAGCCTCCAGTTCACCGGCAACGGTTTGGGCTTCATCCAGTGCATTTGAGGCTGCACCGTACTCCCCGAGCCGGAGATGAGCAGTCCCCTTCATCAGGTAAATATGGTGAAGCCTTGAACGGTTGCTTAAAGACCTCAGTTTTTTGATCTCACGGTCACACATTTTGACCACCTCAGCCAGGTCTCCACAGCCGAGAGCGATTCTAATGTGGGACTCCTGTATCCAGTCCCATGTTATGAAGTTTTGGTTAACCTGATCGATACCAGACTCAGTGAAAAGGCGGCGAGCCTGGTCGGGCTGGCTGCTGGCCAGCAGCAACGAAACACGCGATAATTTCACCATGGAGGCGAATAAAGCCAGCATGCCGCTGAATTCATGGCTCCCCCTCTCGCAGTTTTCAATAATCGACCGGGCTCTATCCAGGGCATTTAATTCCACATACAAATTCGCAAGCAATGCTTTGCCCCAATACTGGCCAACTGTAAAATCCGCCTTCTCCCCCATAGTTGAGGTTATCTCGTAATCGCGGAGAGCCTGGTCGATCAAACCACGGTCCTGGTATACATAACCGACATAAAAACGGCTGTAGCCAATCCCCCAGGGGTTCTCAATCTCGCGACTGATGTGCTGGGCTTCGTCTGCTGCCGCGATCGCCTGGTCGTACCGCCCGAAATACAAATGAGCGAAACTCAAAGCCGAAAGGCTGTCGACCAGCATCGGCTGGTTATTGAGTTCCCGCCAGATTTTTACCGCCTGGTTTGCTGCGTTATTCGCTTTTTCGATTTCATATGTCCCAGCGTAAGCATAGGGGAGATCGTTATATATATAAGCCTCGATCTCCCGATCGCCGCTTTCCCGGGCGAGTTCCAAGCCGCGCTCAGCAAGTTCGACCGCTTCCTGGTTTCGCATATCGATCCGGTATATATTCATCAAGTTCCAGAGAATATGGGCCTGAGCGCTCTTGTCGCCCAATTTTTCAGCCAGTTTAAGAGCTTCCTTGGACAGCCCTTCAGCTTTGACCGGATCGACAATTTCGCTGGGACGCGAGTACACAGTCCCTAAAGCGATCAAGGCAGCCAGTTCAAGGGAGGCCTCATCCATTTCACGCGCCAGCTTGAGCTGCTCTTGATAGACACCGGCAGCCTCCTGAAAGCGGGATTCGAGTTCGAGCGTCCGGCCCAGCCGGCTGTAAAGGTGTTTAAGGTCTTCAAGCTGGAAGTCTGGAATTAAACGGGCGGCAGCCAGCGCTTCGCGGTAGAAATTAAGGGCCAGGGAATTCGCAAAGAGCCTGAAGGCATTGTCACCAGCCAGGGAGTAATATTCACAGGCGCGCTTCTGCTCTCCAGCCCGGGAAAAGTGAAAACCTAGCTGTGAAGCCAGCTCGACTTTACGCTCCGGGTAAAGACTCTCCAGGGTTTCAGCTATCCGGAGGTGGATCTCACGCCGGCGCGTTTTTAATATCGATTTATAGGTCGCCTCCTGGATCATCGGATTTCGAAATGCATATTCCAAGTCGGGCTGGCTGGCAGTCTCATTAATCAAATCCAGGCGAATTAGAGCTTCGAGCTGGCGCTGCAGTTCGCCGGTTTCAACCAGCCGGTCGTCAACCAGACCAGCGAGCAGGGGTTCGGGAAATGTTCGACCGATAACAGATGCCAGCTGGAAAGTCTGGCGCAGCCCTTCTTCCAACCGGTCAACCCGGGCATTAAACAGGGACAGTAAATTCTCAGGTACCGCCATCTCCTCAGCGCTGCCTGTCGACCGCCAGACCGTCCGCCCGGATCCATTCGAAGAGATTTCCTGAACAAGCGTGCCGTTATCCATGAAAGTGCGCAGGATTTCTTCGATGAAGAAAGGGTTCCCGCCGGCGCGCTCGATAATCAGGTCGCACATCGATTCGGGCATGTCCGGGTTGTCGAGCAGACTGTCGATCAGGAGACCGCTTTCTTTGGGAGAAAACGGCTGAAGATAGATCTCGGTGTAGCGGCGGCGGTGCAAATCATCAGCCACTTTCCTCAAAGACCAGCTGGCTGCTTTTTGGTCCGGGCGAAACGAAAAGACCAGGACAAGCGGAATTCGGTCTGCCAGAGGCAGGATATGTTCGAGCAGTTCAACCGATGGCTGGTCGCTCCAGTGGATATCTTCAAACGCCAGCGCGCCAGGCTGGTTGTTAAACATGTCCAAAATCATCCCTTCCACCGCGGCATACAGTTCGCGTTTGAACGCCTCACCGGTAAGAAGCGTCCCGCCTTCAACTGTCTCTAGTCCCAGAAGGGTAGAAAAGGCGGAAAAAGCCCCGGGGCTTTTTTCCGAGCCGTATTTTTCAAGGCAGGCCTGGATCTTACGCGTTTTGTTTTCTTCGGGATCATCCGGTTCAATTTCCATCAGGCGCTGGAACAGGAGCCGGATCAACCGGTAGGGCTGACCGCTTTCATACGACCGGCAGCTAATCTGGTGAAAAACCGCAGCGCTGTTTTGTGCCTGCCAGTCAGAGAAAACTTCGGCGATGAGACGGCTCTTTCCAAGACCAGCTTCGCTGATGAGGCAAATGATATGCCCGATGCCTTGAGCGACACCCTCCAGCACCTTATTAAAGCTGGCTAATTCCAGCTGGCGCCCAACCAGGGAGGCGTGCATCCCTGAGAGGCGAGAATCCGGCTGGCTGGTTTTGCTGCGCCCGAGCACCTGGTAGGCGACCACCGGCTCCTGGCGCCCTTTAACCTGCTGCTTGCCCGCCTCCTCAAAAGTAAAATCATCCCTGACCAGGCGGTAGGTGTTGTGACTGACCAGAACCGTACCCGGCTGGGCAGCTTCTTCCATCCTGGCAGCCACATTAATCGCATCCCCAAGGGCTGTATATTCCATGCGCAGGTCTGATCCGACCGCCCCAACGACCACCAACCCGGTATTGATTCCCACCCTTACATTGATATCGATCCCGTAGCGGTCATGCACCCCGGAACGCATGGTCTGAATCCCGGAGAGGATATCCAGCCCTGCCAGAACCGCCCTGTTTGGATCGTCTTCGTGGGCGATCGGGGCGCCAAAAAAAGCAAGGATGGCATCCCCCATCAAGCGCGCCACGGTCCCTTCATACCTGTAAACCGGCTTTATCATGTGTTCAAAAGCCAGATTAATCACTGCCGACCAGTCCTCCGGGTCAAGCTGTTCAGCCGCGGTCGTAGAGCCGATTACATCGCAGAACAGCATGGTGACCACCCGGCGCTCGCCCGCCATGCGCCCCTCGGTCTGGGAAGCTTTGAGTTTGCTGGCCAGCTCTTTCGGGATATAGCGGCTTAAAACCGAGTCCGCCCGCCCGGCAGTGCTAGATTCATCCTGCGAAGCGACAACTGCGGATCCGGAAGGCGGTCTTCCAACCGGCGACAGCGCTTCATTATTTTTGAGAGGCGCGCCGCAAGAATCGCAGTAATTGGCTCCGATTGGAAGCTTTGTACCGCAGACTAAACAATCAATCCCGATCCGCTCCCCGCAGTTCATGCAGAAATTGGCTGTCGGACGGTTCTGGTGCTGGCAGTGCTGACAGATCATCTCTCAGTCTAAAAGTTTATAAAAAAGATCCTTTCACGGCTGCGCAAAAAAGCCGGATAATTTAATAGAATTATAATCCTATTACTCCTATTTTAAAGCACGAAAATCAGCAGGATTAAAAGGCGCACGGTTATTTGCCCCGGCATAGACTGCCCGGAGTACCGGAATCAAGCTTGGGTTGACGATTTTCGCATAAGTGAAGTCCCAGCAAGTCCCGGAGGGGCTTCAGCGCCTAGCAAGTCTACAAGAGTGGGGGCGATATCCTCCAACTGGATGTCAGGTAAAGCGCGGACGGGTTCAAAAGGACCCCCAACCGCCAGCAGAAAGCCCTGCGGGGTGTGATTGCCGCTCCTGGAGTCCG
>JBJYWI010000063.1:0-2772 GCA_046259385.1 Anaerolineales bacterium | reverse complement strand
ATGTAACCTGCCAATTATAATAGAAAAATCAAGTTTTCCTATCTATACGTTTACAATACATGTACTTTTTAATTTGGAAATTTATTGCAGATACCATTACGTGATATCTGCAAGTTAGGATCACCTGGAATCATTTGGAGACTTCTCAGATTTATTTGGACTCTGAATCTTTTTTTCTACTGGACTTTAATCTTGGAATCCAGCGAGGAACAGACTTGCAATATTGTTTGTATCTCGCTCCAAATTTTTCTGCTAATAACGTTTCTTCCATTAGGACATGGAAATTGAAAACCCCAAACATTACCAGGCAATAAATAAATATGCCTAAAGATTGAAATAGAATTGCTTCTCCTGCCAAAACAAGGACGCCGGCAATATATAGTGGATTTCTAACAAATCTGAATAATCCGGTCACTATTAAATCTTTTGTTGGCGTAAAAGGTATTGGTGTACCTTTGCCAACAAAGATGAAACTACCACAACAAAAAATGTATATTGCAACACCGAGTATAATAGGGGCCAACCCCAAATACCTATATATACCTATGTCGAAACGATAAATAAGTTCAGGCGATAAGAGGATTCTATGGGGTATCCAGATCAAAAAGAAAGGAACTATCAAAAATAGGAATAATAGTGTCCCAAGTGAAGATATCAGAGTTTCAGCTATTTTAGACTTCATTTCATCGAACCTCTGACTTTACTCACAACAATACAATTATTATGATGTAACCACACCCCTTGTATAAATTGCAGGTATCATAACCTGATATCACAAATTTCCCTAAAGTTGCGATTAGTAGATATTCAATCACCTCAAGTATTACAGATATCACAATCCACCGATTTCGAGTCAAAAAAATATTGATCCAAATCCCAGCAAACAAATTACCATCCCGGTGTTAACCCCACCTCCCTTGGCGCCATAATTATTAGATGACTGTGATGGTTACACTAACGAAATCGACTGAATTGGGATACAGATTTAGGCAGCATTTTCGCGATTCTGACAGTTCCGAATTTTTCCATTTGAAAAGCAAAATCGAAAAATTTTCAAAAATATTGTAGAGAATGGCAACGTCATGATACAAGGGCAATCTATATCCAATTGCCACTTTAAATCCCGACAAAAAACCGGTTATATTTTCAATTATGCTCCAAAACACATTCATGCATATACAGAGCATAGGCGCCATAACCGAACAAAGACTATGGGAATCGGGAATCAGGGATTGGGACACGATCAATAAGGATCTCCCAATCCCTGTATCGCCCAATCGAAAGTATTTCTTGCAGAAGGGTGTCGAAGAATCCAGGCGGCATCTTGATGGGTGCAACCCGGCATATTTCTCAAACCATCTTCCATCAAATCAATGCTGGCGCTTATTTCCAGAGTTCAGGGATTCTATCGCCTATCTGGATATCGAAACCACGGGACTGGACCGATATTTTAACCGAATCACCACCATCGCTGTTTATGATGGCCAAGCGATTAAAACTTATGTTCAGGGTCAAAATCTTGATGATTTTGTCGATGATATCCAAAAATACAAGTTCATCGTTAGCTACAATGGCAACTGCTTTGATATTCCGTTTATCGAGAACTATTTTAAGATCCGGTTGAATCATGCCCATATTGATCTGAGATATATTTTGCATAGTCTTGGATTCAGGGGCGGACTTAAAGGATGCGAACGTCAGTTGGGAATCGATCGGGGCGACCTGAAAGATATCGATGGTTTCTTTGCGGTGTTGCTGTGGAATGAATTTCAAAGAACTGGGGATCAAAGGGCGCTTGATACGCTTTTGGCATATAATGTCCAGGATACGGTCACTCTGGAGAATCTGATGGTGACCGCATACAACATGAAGGTCAGGCAAACGCCATTTTATGAAAACCTATTGATTGAAGACTCGATAACGCTGGCCAATCCATTCAGGGCAGATCTTGTAACGATTGATAGGATTAAGAGCAGTTTGCAGTTCTGGGCCTCAGGTCAATGGTATTGATCTAAGGGGCAAATTTGATTATCTTGAATTTGGATATCTGTAGTAGGTGGGTGCCGTGATATTTACAGAATTGATAAGGATATCCGTAATTTTCGCTGACTGACGATAGTCTCAATAAATCTGGAATTGGCTGATATTTGGTTTTATGGCTTGAAATATTGCGAACCATAATTAATTGATTCATACAGCCATGCAAAACGATAAAAGAAAAGTCAGAGAATATAAAGTGCTGTTGGGAGCTATATCGGTTTTTGCAGGTTTGTTTTCATTCTATTTTATTGCCGAAAGCTCTTATGGGATTCTCAGAGGGCTTTTCTTTGGTTTCCTTGTTTCCCTGCTATATCCAGTTTTTGCCGCTTTATCTGTGAAATCCATTTTTCTTTTGTTTAAATTCGCTCTTATTTGGGATGAAAATTATCGATGGATTGATGAACACCAAATATTAGTAGGCACATTTTGGCCAATTGCACTACCTATTTCTTTGGCGATTTCCCTTTACGCATTAATAATAAATCGTCTTTTCAGGGAAAATTGAACCTCTTCTTTGAGTTACCGGAACATAGAGGCAGAAGATATATAGGCTAAGGTTGGTATGTGTGCGCTGGTGATAAATATATTAGTCCGAAAGAGTGGAGAAGGATGCACCCCAAAGATATATAATATTCTGGCATATCACAAGTTTTCTGTTTTGGTGATACTCTCAATATAGTGCGCCACGAGCGCACTTTGTATAAAGTGTGCGCAACTGCGCAGAAGATGAGG
>JBJYWI010000062.1:0-13610 GCA_046259385.1 Anaerolineales bacterium | reverse complement strand
TGAGGCACCCACACCATTTAAGTGTGGGGATATTCATGACTTCTCTTGGTCTGCTGATTGGGCACCTGTGGTCATTCCTGATTATCACCGTAATACAATGGTTATGGGTTTTTGAATTCCTATTCCTGGTGGAAGAACCGGAATTAGTGAAAAAGTTTGGGACGCAATACAAAGCCTATCGTCAACAGGTACCTATGCTCTTTCCAAAACTGGCATGTGCTTTTCAGGTTCTCTCAAAACCTCTGAGCGAGGGACAAGGCGAATCGGCCGAAAGAGGTGCATAAATGACGCACAAATTAATTGGATTGATCGTGAATCCTGTGGCGGGGATGGGGGGCAGTGTTGGTCTCAAGGGGACAGATGGTAAGAAAATGTATGTGAAAGCACTGGCGTTGGGTGCCGAACCAGTCACACCGAAGAAATGTAGAGAGCTTCTTTGTCAAATTAAGCATAAGGAGTTTATCAAACTGCTTGCCGCACCTGGAGTGATGGGAGAAAAGTACCTGGAAGGGTTCGAATTCCCGATTAAGGTGATTGGAGAGTTGGGCGAGGAGACTTCAGCAGAAGATACAAAAAGAATCGCCCGCCAGATGGTTGAACGTGGTGCAGAACTGATGATTTTTATAGGGGGAGATGGCACTGCTCGGGATATTTTTGACGCGATTGGTTCTAGCATACCTGTGGTCGCCGTGCCCGCCGGTGTCAAGATCTTCAGTTCTGTGTTTGCGGTCAGCACCAGAGGGGCAGCCGAGATGGTGGATGGCTTCATTGAAGGTACCGACTTGACCGAAGAGGAAGTGCTTGATATCGATGAAGAAGCCTTCAGAAAGGATCGCCTGGCTTCCCGTCTCTATGGCTATCTGGTGGTGCCTGAAGTGCGGGGATTCATCCAACCTGGAAAGGCAGCTTCTAGCGTTGAAGTCTCTGCACGTGTGAGCAAGGCAGAGATCGCATCCTATATCGTTGAGGAAATGCATGCGAACACGCTTTATCTGCTCGGTCCTGGCACTACATTAAAAGCAATTACTGACGAAATGGATCTATCGAAAACGCTCCTCGGCGTGGATGCAGTGTACGCTGGACAATTAGTCGGAAAGGATTTGAACGAGAAAAGCATCTTGAAATTGCTTGAACAATACAAGAAAAGAAAGATAATTTTGACCCCAATCGGCGGAAATGGGTTCATTTTTGGTCGGGGAAACAAACAGTTCACTCCACAGGTCATAAAGCAAGTGGGAAGGGAAAACATCATTGTGATAGGAACCAGGGATAAAATTAATAAGCTGGATTGCTTGCGCGTTGATACGGGTGAATTTGAACTTGATGAGATGCTGAGTGGGTATCTCAAGGTTTGGGTAGGCTATAGCAATGCAGTTGTGATGAAAGTCAGGTGCTGAGAATAAACATCTAAGAGAGAATGGTGTAGAGGAGAGGATGTGACCTGCCCCCATTATTTGTACCACTCATAATGTAAGACTAACTCGATTTCTGTTATAAGAGCCATCAAAGCATGGTCTTGCCCTGGCGCAAAAGCACTTCGGCTTCACGAAACTTGGTAATGAGTTGTTCAGATGTAAATTGTTTCTTTGGCATTCTGCCTGCCTCCTTTTTGCTCTTATCCTCACTACTCTTTTATATCAGTTTTTGGGAGCAGGTCAGCCTTTCTTGGGTGCTAAATAAAGTCCAATCCTGATAGCAGGTTTTAACCTTCAAATGATTAAATGGTCTTGCTGGATATGAGTTGTTCGATGAAGCAGAGGTGAGAAACACTCAGAAAAAAAAACAACAAGCCTATTTCTTATCCACCATACAATATTTATAGATGTAGTCAAGAATAAAAATTTTGGTCATATAAAGTAAACCTAACCTTTACCAGTCAAGGTTTTTCGGGAGTCGATTTTGATGATGTCAATTCCAGCCGGTGTGGTATCGATGGGGATCATATCGTTGTCGTTGAATTTGAAACCATACCCACCAATTTCTCTCAGCAGTCAAACTAGTTCTGTCGGAGATATGTGTTCACAAGTTGTGCTACCAAAAGGGTCTGCACCACGATTACCAACGGTTCATAGACCAAAAGCAAATTTATGTTCGGGATTCGTTGAATACTCCGACTTAGAAGCTACTTGATAGAGTCACTTTGAGATTATAAACTCCTTATTGACTGGCTGTGGAGCGCCAAGCGCTACTCCGCGAGCACTGGGCGAACAGCCACCAGCTGTTAACAGGAATTTGCCCGGCTCCAACTTTTGCTGGCCATCTTCATCGAAGATCATTAACATTTCAGAGGTGACATTAAAATGAATGGATTTAACCTGCCCAGCTTTGAGACTAACCCTCTGGAAGGCGATCAGCTGGTTAAGAGGAGCGGGCAGACGGGTTTCAATCTTTCTAAGATACAATTGGACAACTTCGTCGGCAGCGACAGAACCTACATTTTTAAGTGTAACAATAACCCGAAAATCGGTTGTTGAATCTTTATATGGGATGATTTTAAGGTCTTGATACTCAAAACTGGTATAAGAGAGTCCAAAACCGAATGGGAAAAGCGGTTCGTGTGTGGCATATCGATAGGTGCGCCCGATCATATTGTAGTCTTCGAAGGGGGGTAAATCAGTGGTGGCTTTGGGGAAGGTGATGGTCAACTTGCCGCTTGGGGATGTATCCCCAAATAGCAGGCTGGCCACGGCACGTCCACCTTCTTGACCTGGGTACCAGACAAACAAAATGGCTTCCACCATATCGGCAATTTCACCCAGTGCTATTGGGCTGCCACCCGTAAGTATCAAAACAATTCGCGCTCCTTGCTCAGCCAATACGCGAATAAATTTCTGTTGCACTTCAGGCAGTTCGATCTGCGTACGGTCCCCATTTTCTGCAGTGAGGATAGATTCGTTTTCCTCGCCCTCCATGAGCGGGGATGTCCCAGCACATAAGATGGTTAGGTCTGCGCTGACGGCTTCATTTTCAGCTTGATTTATTGGGATTGCACTTTCTTGAGTCCACAAGCAACCAGGCCGGTACTCCAGCTTAATACCTTCAGGAATACGTCCTACAATCCCTTCGATTAGGGTAGTCATTTTATCGTTAATGCCATAATAGTTGCCTAATAATATATCCAAACTGGCTGCCGCTGGACCGGTGACAAAAATGCTTTTCACTTGTGATCCAATAGGCAAAGCTTGATTCCTGTTTTTGAGCAATACTGCTGACTGGAGTGCAGCACAATAGGCCAGGTCGCGATGTTTTTTAGAGCCCACCACTGACATAGGTGTAGCAGCATATGGCACCTGATCAGGTGGGTCGAACATGCCTAGCTTGAAGCGGGTGGTCAGTACGCGAGAAAGGGCCAGGTCGATATCAGCTTGTGAAATCAGTCCCTGCTCAAGCGCCTCCCCCAGGTGTTCAAAAGTATAGCCACAAGAGAGGTCACAGCCATTTTTAAGTGCCAGCGCAGCGGTTTTAATGGGTCCAACTGTGTAGTGATGACCTCCATGAATATCGGAAAGAGCCCAACAATCGGAGACCACATGCCCGGTAAAGCCCCAATCGCCACGCAAGATATCCTGTAGTAGTAGTTTGCTTGCGCAAGCAGGTTCGCCCAACACGCGGTTATATGCTCCCATTACGGCTTCGACTTTCGCTTCAATCACCAATTTTTTAAAGGCTGGCAAATAGGTGGCATATAGATCGCGACGGCTAACCTCTGCATTGAAGCTGTGACGGAATTTTTCAGGTCCGCTGTGCACCGCAAAATGCTTGGCGCAGGCTGCGACTCTCAAATATTTTGGGTCATCGCCCTGTAATCCGCGGACAAATGCCATACCCATTTCTCCGGTCAAAAACGGATCTTCACCCCAGGTTTCTTGTCCACGTCCCCAGCGCGGATCTCGAAATATGTTGATATTGGGTGACCAAAAGGTCAATCCCTGGTATCGACCGGTTTTGCCCTTGGTGCGCAGGGTTTCGTGGAATTTAGCACGGCCTTCGTCACCGATGGCTGATGCAATGGCTTTCACTAATGCTGGATTCCATGCAGCCGACATACCTATGGCTTGCGGGAAAACTGTAGCGCGACCATTGCGACCCACGCCATGCAAGCCTTCGCTCCAGAAATTATAGGGAGCCATCTCCAAGCGTGGAATACCATCTGCGGAATGGATAAATTGCTTGAGTTTTTCATTTAATGTCATGCGCGAAAGCAAATCTTGAACACGCTCAGAAACAGGTAATTTAGGATCGAGGTAAGAAGGGTGTGACATAATCATTATTTTATTCCAATGTGGTTAGTAAGCAATGAAAAAAGAGGCGCAATCTCATCTGTTTGAAATATGATTCGCTATCTGACAATATATGCTCCGTATTCTGAATATTGAATACATTTCGAAAAAACGATCGTGTATATTTTGAAAAAAACCTATCAAATGACAAGGTAGCCTAAAGAATGATTGAAATCGAGGTTTCACCTTTCTCTTGCACCGAAAAGGTGAATTTCTGATGTTCCAGTAAAAGTTCATATTCTCCAAGGAAACCATTAAATACCGATTTGCCACTGGCGTCTGTTTTCATCCTGGTTGGCGAGAGCCACCATTCTCCTTTTATCAGCTTCGACAGTTCATCATAAGCTGGTTTCCGGGAATGATCCTTGCGCAACAATCCTGCTGGCGCATTCAACCATCTTCCATCAGATAAGTCCCACCAGGTGATCGCCTGAACAAATGGATGAGCCAACAAGGTTTTGTAGTGCAGGACCACTTCCTGTGCCTGACGTTGCTCCCCATCCGCGGTACTCGGCCATTCACTCACCTGATAGTCATTCAAATCAATAATTTCTGGCGGCATAAGATGTCCAGAAACAATCGAGTTCTCGGTAAGATGGATGGGAAGATTGAAGCGCTCAAACCGTTCAAGTACCCTCTGTGTGCGCTCGGTGCCCCAATAACCCTGATGCATATGCGTTTGAATACCAATCACATCGATCTGGACACCCGCAGCCAGGCAACCTTCTATAAGGATGTCATAAGCAGGAGAAACGTCAAAATCATTCAATAACAATGTTGCTTTTGGATTTATGGAACGTGCCGTGTCAAACATAGTGCGGATCAATTTGATTCTTCCAAGATCTCTACAAAGTCGGGTAATGCCATTATCGTAACGATCGAAAATAGGCATGATGACCGCTTCGTTAACAACATCCCATTGATCAATCAGTCCAGCAAAATCCGAGACATCCCGCTGAATGCGATCAAACTGAGCTTGTAGGATTTCCTGATTATTCATAGACAACAACCACTCCGGTGTAAGCGTATGCCAGCATAAAGGATGGCCTTTTACAACGCAGCCATGATCCACGTACCAATGGGCAGCATTAAGAATACGCTGGGTTTGTGGTTGTCCACACTGAGGTTCGAACCGTGCCCAATAAAACGGCAATGTAGCTTGGTTGAATAAAAATAAAAAACGCTCATTAAGTAGCTCAGCCAGTTCTTTATCTTTTCCTGACAACTCACCATTAACCAGAGAAAGTGTACTTTCGCTCCAACTGCTGCCAAATAAAAATTTGTGGTTCTTCTGTTTTATTATGATTTCTTGATGGGCAACAGGTAATCCTTGGTAAGAAATAGTGACAGTTACGTTTGCGGTTCGGTTTTTACGAATTGCGAGATTAAGATCACCCATTATAGCTCCGATATACGTTCGCGCTACTGTTTCCCGAGAAAAGAATTACTCTAATGAATAGCTCGGTGTAAATACCTGTAAGACAACAACGCATAAGAGCGGTAAAGCCAGCTGGCACAAACATGTTTGCGTTCACTTCCGTTTGCCATCGAACTCAGCTTTTTAATCAAGCCGGAATATAATCATCGTTCTATAGCTTTCGTAGATAATGTCAATGTTATTGATTTCTTTGATATAAGCAGACTGATAATTTCAATTCGGAAAAAAGAATCATTAGTAAGCATTGGCTTGAATGCCCCGAGTTCAGCCTTTGAGTGAACCAGCTGTGAGACCGGATACGATCTGGCGTTCTGCAAACAAGTAAAAAATAATCGCAGGTACGGCGGTTAAGGTAACGAAAGCTGCCGTTAGTGCTAAATCTGAACTGTATTGTCCCTGGAACTGCATCGTGCCGAGCGGCAAAGTCCAGAGGTTCTCATTATTTAGAATAACCAGGGGGGTTAGCAAATCATTCCAACTGACTATCAAGGTCAACGCTGCAATTGCTGCCAAAGCTGGGCGCGCAAGTGGGAGCAAGATACGCCAGAAAAAGCCAAATGTGCTACAGCCATCCATACAAGCTGCATCCTGCAACTCCATGGGGATCGATGTGAAGAACCCGCGCAGGATTAAAATGTTGGTAGATATTGCAAAGGCGATCTGCACCAGAATCACTGCCTGCAGGGAATCAATCAGATGCATCTGGCGAACCACAAGGTAAACCGGCATGATGGCAACGGTGATGGGGAACATAAGACCCAGGGTGAGAAAGGTAAATGCCAAGTCTCTGCCTCGGAATTGCATGCGGGCAAATACAAATGATGCCAAGCTGCAAACGATTAACACACCCAATGTTGTCCCCAACGCGACAACCAAGCTATTAAACATCATGGTCCAAAATGAAGAAGTTTTTAGAATCACAGCAAAGTTCTCCCAATGGGCAGGGATAGGGAGAGTATATGGATGTGCAAACATTTCACCACGCGTCTTCAGGGCCCCAAAAACCATGATCACGATAGGCACCAAAACGATCAATGTAATAATTGAAAGTACAAGGTACTGGAAGAACCTGGGTAGTTTCTTTTTGAAGAAGTTTCTTTTACGGGTATATACGGTTACCATGTGGGATTCTTTCTATATACTGCCGAGATAATCAGGCTGGCGAGCAAGCCGTAAATATAGGATGGAAAAGACGAGGCAAATCGCCAACATGACGAGAGCTACTGCTGAACCATACCCCAACTGGAAGCGGATGAAAGCGTAGCGGTACATATAGGTAGACATAACTTCACTGGCATTGACAGGTCCACCCCTGGTCATAATCCAGATTAGGTTGAACTGCGTCAGCGAACCCAAAATCGACAATAGAATACAGGTGCGGGTGGTGCTGCCTAGCAAGGGGATAGTAACATTCCGAATCGTTTGCCATCGGTTGGCACCATCGATCATAGAAGCCTCTTCGATCTCTTTGGGAATGTTTTGCAGGCCAGCCATGAATAGTAACATATGCAATCCAAAATATTTCCATGTAAGAACGATAAAAATGCAAAGCATTACCTGATTTAGATCACCGACCAAATTTTGGGGTTGGACACCTGGAATAAGGGTTAAAAGTGCATTGATGAAACCACGCTCTGGGTCCGGGTTGAAGAGGCCCATCCAGATGATAGCTGTAATGACTTCCGAAATTACATAAGGCATAAAAAAAATAGCCCGAAAAAACGCTCTACCTGGTAGGTCACGTCCCACCAAGATAGCCAGCATCAAGGCTAAAGGCAACTGTATGGTGAGAGAGAGCAGCGCGATTAAGAGACAATTTCCAATCGCTTTCATGAAGACTTGATCGGTCAGGATTTGCTTAAAATTATTCAGCCCAATGAAATCAGTAGCAGGGCCCATGCCGTTCCAATTGAATAAACTAAAATAAACAGCTCTAAAAATGGGATAAATAATAAAAAGAAGAAAAAGAATAAAAGCCGGTAATAAGAACAGAAAAATGGTCAGGTGATCTTGAACACGGCGAGGTGAGCTAATCCACTGTTGCCACTTTAAGGGATCTCTTCTGATTTGGGTGGCATTCATGTCTTCTCTCATTTTCTATTTCCAATATCAAGGATACCATTAGGGAACAGGGATTCTTACAACAATTTTCGATGTGATAGCCGCTTGATTTCCTTTGATCTATGGGATGTGTTTAATTTAAAAAAGATGGGACTTTGTAAGAATCTGGTAATGGCAGGAAGAGACACAAAAGTTGATTGTCACACGATAAATAAATTCGGTTGGGAGGTGGGTGTTAAATCCACCTCCCATACAATTATAGAATCTGTTTTACTCCCCAAAAACCTGTACAGCACCATCTTCAATTGCCTGAGCAACCTGTTCGGGAGTGCTTGTACCAGCAAAGAGACCAGCAACCGCTTCATTGATAATGGAACCCATCGCTGCAGGCATGTACTGGTCATAGTAAAGCTGGAAGTAATCTGCAGCTGCAAAGCCCTGCTGTACCAAGATCATATTGGGATCGGTGAGACCAGCCTCACCACCTTTGACGACCGGGATGCCATCACCATTAGCTGCAACGCGTGCCTGTTGTTCCGGTGCGGTCAGGTACTTGACAAAGTCAACCGCTTCGGGTGGTGCATTCTTACCGAAGGCAAAACCATTACCGCCACCCATGGCATCTGTTAATGCGCCAGCGCCTCCTTCGACGGCCGGGAAGCTGAAGAAGCCAAGATTAACAACACCGACCCCATCGGCAGATTGAGCAGATTCGACTGAGGGAGCCCACTGCCCCGATAGCTCCATGGCAGCCTCGCCGTTACCGAAAATGCCCTGCATGTCATCATGGACGGCACCGAGGAATCCGGGTTGGAAGGGCTCGAGGGCGATCAATTCCTGCAGCTTATTACCGGCTTCTACAAAGCATGGATCGGTAAAGGCACCAGTGCGATTTGCAGCAGCCAGAAAACCGTCTTTTCCGCAGATGCGAGTGGCGAGATACGACCAGATGTGCATGCCAGTCCAGGTATCTTTTTCCCCTAAGGCGATGGGTGTGATACCAGCATCCTTAAGGGTTTTAACATCATCGAGAAGTTCAGTCCAGGTCGTCGGAGGTTCGGTAATATTGGCCTGGGTGAACAGGTCCTTGTTGTACCACCATCCGACCATGCCCATGTCCCATGGTACGCCATAGTTCTTGCCATCCAAGGCATAGACCGCAAGCGCACCGGGTGCGAAGCTGTTGCGCCAGGCATTTCCATCTGCATCCAGATACGAGGTAATATCCAGGAGCAAACCCGCATTGATCTGATCATTCATGACACCGCCACCCCAGCTCTGGAAGATATCAGGGGGGGTACCGCCCTGCATGACTGTGGTCAGCTTGGTTTTAAAGGCTTCGTTTTCCAATACCGTGATATTAATTGTCACATTGGGATGGGCAGCCATATATTCATTGGCCATATCCTGCCAAGTTGTCTTGCCCGGATCTACGGTAGTAATATGCCACCATTCAACCGTAACTGGCGCAGCCTCTTCGGGCGGCTCCCAGCCTTCAGTATCCCATTCGTGAGGGATGCCCTTGGCATCCAACCCGGCTTCATACTCCTTCAGGCCGGCTGCAGTGATAACATCCACGCCGGTATCTATGATCCCGTCCACCACACCCATCTCAGACATGGCAGCATCTTCGCCTTCTGTCGCGATGAGGTAGATAAGTTGAACCGACTTATAGCCCATGTCGAACTCACGCTGAGCTACCGTTGCATCAATTACACCTTCTTTTATGCCGTTGATGATGTCAGTTGTAGCGTCAAAGCATACCAGCCTGGTTAGTCCAACTCTATCTGCCTCCTTGATAGCTGTCGCCCAGGCAGGCCCGTTATATGCATACACACCAAATGCACCCGCCAGGTCCGGATTAGCTGATAACACGGAGTTGGCCAATTCCAGCGCACGGGCAGCATCCTCCTGGTCATTCACAGGCTCTAAAGCCTCAATCCCGGTTCCCTCAACAGCATCCAGGAATCCATCAGTTCGCTGCAGTGCATTTAGGGCTGTGTCAGAACCGCGCCCTATACCAACTGTGCCTCCCTCAGGCAGCAGCTCAACCATTGCCTCCCCTGCCGATTGGCCAGCCGAGTAGTTGTCTGTGCCCATGTACACCAGCGATACTGAATCCTCAACAGGCGGCGTGTCCAGGGTTGTGACGATTATCCCAGCGTCAACTGCCTTTTGCATCACAGGTTCCAGCGCATTAGGATCGGAAGGGGCAATTGCAATGCCTGTCACGCCCTGGGCGATGTAAGTCTCCATGGTCTCTATTTGTGCAGCCACATCCTCATTCTGGGGAACAAAGAAGATGGCATGGTCAGAATCAATGCCTAGATCGTTGGCAGCAGCGATTACACCTTTCTCAACATTGCTCCAGTAAGGGTGCACCGATTTGCCAATGACTACCACAGTGAATTCTTCAGGGGCAGCTTCTTCCACTGGAGCTGCCTCTTCAGGTGCTTCTATCATTTCGGGTGGTGCTTCCTCTTCAGGCACTGTTGTTGGACCCGCACAAGAGAACAGAAGCACTGCGATCAAAATCGCAAAAAATAAACTCTTTAGACCCTTCATTTCTAAACCTCCTTTTTGAACTTAAACACCTTAATCGACTGTATTCGATAAAAACCTTCTTTTTACATCACCTCCATTAATCATCTGTTGAACCGGAGAAATCGTCTTTTGCCCCTACCATATAAGAAACAATTCGTTCACGAAATTCACTAATATCCCCTGTAATAGGACAGTCCGCTACTTTACGACCATGCCGTAGCACTATCACCCTATCGCTTACTTCGTAGATGTCCTCTAGGCGATGGCTTATCATTATGATGGAACTGCCAATGTTTTTTAGTTCACGGATCAACTCTAAAACTTTTCCTATAGCAGCCACGCTCAAGGCAGCGGTTGGCTCGTCCATGATTATGACCTTGGCATCAAAAGCAATCGCCCGTCCAATAGCTACCGCCTGGCGCTGACCCCCGGATAGGTTTTCAACCTTCAGCTGTACATTATCAATGTCGATCCTCAGGCGGTCCAGAAGATCTCTCGCCTCTATATCCATTGATTTTTTGTCCATTATCCGAAGTGGACCGAATTTCCACCTCACAATTTCTCGCCCTAAGAAAACGTTTGCGGACACTTGGAGATTGTCAGCTAAAGCATAGTCCTGATAAACCATCTCTACTCCCAAATGTCGAGAATCTTCAGGGTTGCCGATATGAACTTTTTTGGAATCGATCAGTATCTGCCCTTCATCAGGGATGTATGCGCCGCTGAGGACCTTCATCAAAGTTGATTTACCTGCAGCATTGTCCCCAACAAGTCCCAACACCTCGCCGTGATTTAATTTCAAATCTACGCTCCGAAGAGCTTGCACAGCCCCAAAGCTTTTTTTGATGTTTATCATCTCCACTATTGGCATTTCTGCCATGATTCTTCTCCCAGTTATTTGCTGCGATACCTTCGCAGAGTATCATAGGTGACTGCTATCACCAACACAATACCGAGAATCACATTTTGCAGATAGGATGACAAATTAATAAGAACCATCCCGTTGATCATTACACCCATTATTGCAGCTCCCAGGATCACACCTAATACAGATCCCTCGCCTCCGAAGAGACTGGTGCCTCCAATGACTGCTGCAGCAATAGCCCATAACTCATACGCTGTGCCTACTGTTGGTGTCCCCTGTCCCAATCGAGATGCTAACAACATACCAACCAGGCATGCCAAAACACTACTTGTGATAAAGCAGTATACACGTACTCGGTTTACATGAACTCCAGATACCCTTGCTGCCTCTATATTACCTCCTATGGCGTAGATATGACGACCAAGTGTCGATGAATTGAGTATGAAGGCACTTATTACAGCCACTACAATCAATATAATGAACATGATTGGGACCTGGAATATCTCACCCTGTCCCAGGATCAGAAATGGAAAGTCTGATTCAAAGACAATCGGATATCCCCGGGTTATATAAGCTGCTAATCCTCTAGCCATGAGCCAGGTGCCTAATGTGATAATGAATGGTGGGATATGCATTTGGGTCACACTAAAGCCATGCCAGAGTCCTACAAGACTTGCTAGTAGAAAAACGATAATGATGGATAGTGGGATGCTTAATGGAGGAATAAAACCAACTCCTTTCACCATCAATGTTGCTACAATTACACCTGTTAGAGCTGTCAACGAACCCACGGAGAGGTCAATACCACCGGTAATAATGACAAACAACTCGCCAATGGCAAGCAATCCAAATGTGGCCACGAAGCGCATTATTACAGCTAGATTAGCAGGTTTGAGAAAGACATCTGGGCTTTGCCAGTAGAAAAACAAACAAAGGATCAGAAAAGCTATCGCTACGTTTGCTTCGCGAAATTGTAGTACTCCAACAAGCTTTTGATTCCACGGGTTTGAAGGTGTACCCACATCATTTGTAGTCGATTCTATTTTATTCATCTGAGTGAACACCTTGGTATTTGGATTACATCTTAGTGACCAGTTGCGTTTCTCTTGGATCTTCTTTCATTTTTGTTCCATAAGAATTATTACAAATAATGCTTCAAGTAATCCAGAAATTAATTAAATAAATCTAAAAAGCGAAAATAATCTACCTTGGTAAGAGACTGTTAAACACAAAACCTTAATTACCAACGACAAAGGATCTCCCTTGTGCGCAACAAACAAAAAGTATTTTCTGGTGTTGAATTGGGTTTTTTACTTCAACATCTGACTCAATGTATGCAGTGAAAGACATTAGCCTGGCCTTGTATATATAATCATAATAATTCTTAAAATCTTTCTATGAATTACTTACCCACCGCGGAGATCGTACTTTTCGACACTATGGTTGTTGTTTATTTACGGAGATATGTTCTCACATAGCATTCATGCAAGGGGTTTTCAATCCGACAGATACTTTTTAAAGAAGTTTGGAAAGAAGCAAAGTACCGCCTAATTAAATATATGTCAACAAACCATAAGGTTAACCAGAAAGAATAATCGATGACTGACACTTTTGTAAGTATTATTAAATATTACAGAATTCTCAATTAATTGTCAATATTATTTTATTTCGAGGATGTCAAAAGCTGATCTTCTCCCCAAAAAATTGATCCAAAAAACAATTTTAGATTAGAGCAAAATAAAGGCTTGCTGGATGCTAAGGAAATAATGTGGTGTTTTGAGTCGCCTTTCCTTCTTCATGCCTGGTATAGTTTGGTGCAGTTTGTTTGCCCAAGCATGGAAATAATGGACAGAATGGACATCAAATGAGTAACAAATAGACGGTATAACACTCCTACAAACTCACTGGACGTGATCCCATAAGACTTCGAATACGTAGGTTCCTTTTCTTCTGAACAGGCCTTATTAAATCTAAAATGAATTACATGTTCCTGTTTTCGTGCCTAATAACTCCACACCTTATTGAATAATAATTTAATCTATTTGGTTTCCCTCAATATAATCAAATAAAATGTTTATAGTTGTGGAGTATTTTTAACAACCAACCAAATCGTGTCTATTTAGAATTGTAAACCTGCGGGTTCCCCGGAAATAATGAGCCCGGAGAGCTGGAATCAGCGGTCGCAGAATTTGGCTTATAACCCGAAGGTCCCAGGTTCCAGTCACAAGATAGGCAACACGAGCGATACTTGACAGTTGTTCGAGTCGAATTTATTATGCAAATTGCCTTGGCTATTTGACATAGTTTTCTGACCGCAGGAGTTCGAATCTCCGTGGGGGCACCTACAAAAACCCATTTCGAACACCGCGGCATCGCCGTGGAAGAGTTTCTGCAAATGATACGCTTTGAACAGCGCGACAAG
>JBJYWI010000061.1:0-34482 GCA_046259385.1 Anaerolineales bacterium | reverse complement strand
GATTGTGAAGGCGCGGAATATTCAATTTTATTCCACACACCCGATTATATTTTCCGCCGCATTGAACGAATTGTTTTGGAATATCATGATAGCATTGTGGAGTTCAATCACCAGGATCTAATATCTTTTTTGGAGAGCCGGGGATATAGCGTATCCTCTTACCCGAATTACGTCCATTCCCACCTTGGTTATTTGTATGCGCTCAGGCAGGATAAAGATTCAATTCCTGAAGAATAACACCTTATTTTTTAATTTGTTGCGCTGAACCAGGGAATTTAGAAGACGCGGTTTAATATGGAAGAGCCATCCGTACTGGATTACGTAAAATCTTTGCTGCATTTCTGGAAAGAGCCTGTCCTGGTCATCCCCGAGGAAAAACCAGTTGAAGGAGTCGCTGAACAGACTCCTAGTCTCTCCACTCCGGATGATTTAAGTACGGATTTAGGACGAGGTATCCAGAATCTTTCAGAACCGGAAACTTTTTCAGTCACCACCGCACAATCGCTGACATTCCCCTGGAAGGTAATTGCTTCCATCATTCTGGCTGGTGCTGGTCAGTGGCTTTTATCGCCTGTTCATCGTTCACCGGTACTCGGATTGCTCCTGCTGGTATTTTCAATCAGCCTTGCAGTTTGGGCTAACCTTTCAGGTGAGTGGCGCCCACCCGTCCCAATCCACCATAATCTTCATAAAGACTCCGGCATGGTAAACCGGGTGTATCTGGTGATGGGAATAATTTTCGGAGTGCTCACATTTATTAGTTCAGGGGGCAACAGGATTGGGTTTATCAATCTAATAACTTTGGTTCTAAGTATATTTTTTATCCTGAAAGCATTATGGTTGAAAATTCCAGACCAAAAATCTATCCTGCCAAGATGTGTAAACAGTATCAGAAACTTGGAATGGAAATATTCTGTTTCCCCGTGGATACTTTTGTTTGCAAGCGCGATAATTCTTATCCTATATTTGCGGACAGCTAAACTGGATTTAATTCCACCTGAGATGGTGAGCGACCATGCTGAAAAATACCTGGATGTATTTGATATTCTGGGTGGCAATTATCATATCTTCTTTCCCCGCAATGGCGGCAGAGAAGCGCTGCAGTTCTATCTCCTGACTGCTCTAATCGAGATTTTCAATGCGCCCATTTCTTTCCTTACTTTAAAAATCAGTTCCGTAATTATCGGATTGCTGGCACTGCCTTTCATCTACTTTTTTGGCTTGGAAATCGGGGGTAAACGAGTGGGATTATTCTCCCTGATATTCGCAGGGATATCTTACTGGCTTAACGTTATATCCCGTGCTGGTATGCGTCTACCATTCTATGTCCTTTTCACTGCTGCAGTTCTGTATTTCTTAATAAAAGGTTTACGATCTGGAAACCGGAATGATTTCCTTGTTTCCGGGTTGGCACTTGGAGTCGGGATGTATGGATACAGCGCAAATAGAATCCTTCCGCTTGCGGTTATTGTAGCAGTTCTTCTATATATCATGCATAGAGAATCCGCAGGCAGGCGATTACTGGTCTTATACCAAACGCTGATGCTTTTTTTAACAGCAATAATTGTCTCCCTGCCATTATTGAGATACAGCATCCAGGATCCCTCCGGATTTGGCGACCGCATGTGGAGCCGAATGAGTGTAAGTGCTACGGGTCAACCGTTCGAGATCGTGAAGATTTTTTTAACCAACACCTGGAAAGCCCTGAGCATGCTTTCCTGGTCAGGTGGAGTTGTCTGGGTTACTTCAATTCCGGACTATCCTGCGATTGGGATTGCCGCTGGAGCGTTGTTTTATACCGGCGCAGTTCTGATCGTGCTGAGATACATCCTAAACCAGAACTGGCTGGATCTCTTTCTTTTTCTATCCATACCTATATTAATGCTGCCTTCGATCCTTTCACTGGCATTCCCGTCAGAAAACCCCAACCTGTACAGAACAGGCGGCGCGGCGGTGATCGTGTTTCTGATAATTGCCATATCTCTTGATTCTCTGATGAGAAGCCTGGAAAATAGAATCCCCTCGCCGTGGGGGATCCGGCTTGCGTGGAGTGCATTTGCTGTTTTAATCCTCATATCTGCATTCCAGAACCACGATCTTGTATTTAACAAGTATTACCAGCAGTACCGCTTATCCGCTCAAAATACCAGCGAGATGGGGAAAGTAATCAGGGGATTTGTGGATGCCGGCGGTTCCCCGGGGGGTGTTTGGGTGATGGGTTACCCTCACTGGGCGGATACCCGTCTGGTGGCAATTAACGCCGGATACCCCAAGGCTAATTTTGCATTATTCAGCGATAGACTTATCGATACGCTCGAAATCGACCCTCCTAAATTATTTATAATCCACCCGGATGATAAAGCCTCTCTGGATGCACTTCCAAGGTATTATGAAAATGGTTGGCTTTATCGTTATGATGCCGCTGTTGAAGGTAAGGACTTTATGGTATTCACAGTACCACCTTCAGAGTCCGATCATGAGGATGGAGTTGAAAATTAAACAAAGAGGCGTTGCCTGATAAATGCTGGTAGATGTCGCATCTTCATGGCTGAAGAATCAAAAAGATAGATTTATTGAACAGACAGATACGTCTCGCTTTCATGCAGTCGATCTGATACTGATAATCGTTCTGCTTACCGGGGCTCTGCTGCGCGCCTCTGGATTGTTCTGGGGGGAAAATCAGTTCCTGCATCCTGACGAGCGGTTTCTGGTGTGGGTCGGAACAGACATCAGCCCGGTTGAGAATATTAGCGAGTATTTTGACACGGCAAACTCCAGTCTTAATCCTCACAACCGCGGTCATGGTTTCTATGTGTACGGGACCCTGCCGATGTTCTTAACGAGATATGCTGTCGAATGGATTTTCGGTCATTCGGGTTTTGCCGAAATGACCCAGATTGGCAGAACTCTGTCAGCATCTGTTGATCTATTGACTGTGCTTTTAGTCTACCTGTTGGCTGCCAGAATATATAACCGGAGAATTGCGATACTGGCATCTGCTTTTTCTGCATTTGCGGTGTTGCAGATTCAGCAGTCTCATTTCTTCACAATGGATACATTTATTAATTTCTTCACCTATCTTGCTTTCTATTTTGCTGTTCGGATAGCAACCGGAAACAGGCCATGGGAAAGCATCCATGAGCCATCTGCTGGTGAAGGAAAATCTGAAAATGCAGGCAAAAATGGTAGAAAAAATCCGATAGCCAGATTCTTAAAACACCCATTATTTATACCCTGTCTTGGGTTTGGGTTTGCCCTGGGGATGGCAGTTGCCTCAAAGCTGAACGCAGCGCCAATGGCGTTTATGCTCCCAGCCGCTCTCCTGCTCCGTTGTTTGCGTTTCCCGCAGAATGAAAGAAATAAAATTGCCGGTCAGGCGGTTGCATATTTAATCCTTGCCGGGGTTTTGAGTTTCTTAACCTTTCGGATGCTGCAACCTTATGCTTTCAGCGGACCAGGGTTTTTAGGTATGAAACCGAACCCGTTATGGATGGCGAACCTGAAGGAACTGAGAGCGCAATCCAGCGGCGATGTAGACTTCCCTCCAGCGATGCAGTGGGCACGCCGGTCTTTCTTCTTTTCAGGTATCAACCTGACGCTGTGGGGATTAGGACTGCCGCTCGGAGCAGCTGCCTGGGCGGGGTTCGTCTGGGCCGGATGGAGAATACTGAAAAGTATCCTGAAGCAAACTTCAGAATGGCAGATTCATATTCTCATATGGGGATGGACTGCTGTTTACTTCATGTGGCAGTCGTTATCTCTCACCCCTTCGCTTCGTTACCAGCTGCCTGTTTATCCCACACTGGTTATTTTTGCATCCTGGTTTATTTTCAATCTATATGAATCCACAAAAAAAATAACAAATTCAAACAAGGACGGTACGCCCCGCAAGTATTTAAGTTGGTCCGCTCCCATTGCGGCTTTTGTGGGTATTATTATTCTGGCAGCGACAATATTTTATGCATTTGCATTTTCTAGAATTTATACTCGTGAAATCACACGCATAGCGGCTTCAAGATGGATTTACCAGAATATCCCCGGGGCGATCAACCTGCGGATTCTTACTGATGATGGCACAGTCAACCAGCCGCTTCCTTTTCCTTATGAATCATACATAACACCTGAAATTCCATATTCACACGATTTTCAAGCTGCAGCTGAAGGCGAATTGAAGGAAGTATTTCTGCCGCAGGTATCCCAGGTTCTGGGTGATAACGGTGAAACGGAGCTCAAACTAACTGTAAGTGACCTGAGGTACCCAGGAGCCAGCGCGGCGGAAGGAACTTTCCGGGTCGGGATAAACAATACCTCAATCGGAATAAAAAACAGCTATTCGATTACATTAAACAAAGCTGTTTACTTGAAGGTGGGGAATCGGTATAACCTGCTGCTTGAAGTACCGGGCGAGAGCCCGGTGTTACAACTAGCCGGAGAGGGAAAGCTCGGAATCCAGCCTGTAGACAGCGCGTCAATGGACGATACAGCAATACAAGAGGTAATCCTGCCTGAAACCTCCTTAGGAATCAACGAACCTCTTACAATACCTTTCAAACCGGTTCACAGTGGGTCGTTGAATTATCTGATACTAGAAAGTTCTCCTCACTCAGAAAGCCTAGATCCAAATCTGGTTATTCAAGCTGCAATGACCACTCCAGGTGAGGACCTGACCGCAGTGAATTCAGATGTGGCTGTTCAAATATCCGATGACAGGCGTGGATTACTTTTGACATTTGAAAATCCATTCCCGCTGATATCCGGAGAAGGCCACGTATTGCTTATCCAACTGAAAGCGGGCGATGGAGCTGTAAGCCTGCATGGTGAGGGAATTGCTAATGAAGGTGAATGGGACGATGGACTGCCACTGCGTCTGGATGGTTACGACGGATTCGGAGGGATCTACCCAATAGATCTAAACTTTAATATGTACTGGGAGGACAGCCCCGAAAAGGCACAGCGCTTTATTAAGATTCTTGATAATGCGGATTTTGTGGTTATTAGCTCAAGCCGCCAGTGGGGAAGCCTGCCGCGCATACCAGAAAGATTTCCACTTGTAACCAGGTACTACCGGATGCTACTCGGCTGTCCTGAAAATCGTAAAATTGAGTGGTGTTACAACGTTGCCCAACCGGGGATTTTCAACGGACAGCTTGGATACAAACTTGTAAAAGTATTTCAATCAAACCCCGGGATAGGGCCGATTCAGATAAACGACCAACCCGCTGAAGAGGCTTTTACCGTTTACGACCACCCGAAAGTGTTTATCTTTGAGAAGACCGAGGAATATGACCCGGATACAGTCAGAAACGCCTTTGAAACGATCGACTACTCCAACCTGATACGTTTGCCGCCTATGAAATTTCCTCCCCATCCGGTGAACCTCATGCTTCCTGAGTACAGACTTTCTGAACAAATTAAGAATGGGACCTGGTCTGAGATTTTTAATACTGCAGCTGTTCAAAACAGATACCCAATTATCAGCGTGATATTGTGGTACCTGGCTTTGAGCCTGCTCGGATTAATCTGCTATCCAATTATTCGGTTAGCACTGCCAGGTTTGAATGATCACGGTTATCCTATAGCGCGGATTTCCGGTCTGTTACTGTTGAGTTATCTTGTATGGACAGCAGGTTCATTCAGGATTCCATTCAATCGAAGTACGATAACTGCATCTTTTGGATTGATCCTTCTAATTGGGGTGTCCGCCTCCCTTTTTAATAAAAACGAAATTCTCCGGGATTTCAGGCGGAACCCCCGTTACTTCATCTGGGTGGAAGCCATCACTCTGGCTTTTTTTACAGCATTTCTTCTCGTCCGGCTTGGGAATCCGGACCTGTGGCACCCATGGAAGGGGGGTGAAAAACCCATGGATTTTGCATATTTAAATGCCGTCCTGAAAAGCAGCACCTTCCCTCCCTATGATCCCTGGTTTGCTGGTGGGTACCTGCACTACTACTACTACGGGTTCGTTTTTAGCGGTGTGATGGTGAAGTTGTTGGGTATTACCCCATCAATCGCATACAATCTTATCCTTGCAACCCTGTTCAGCATGATTGCGATGGGAGCCTTTTCAATCGCCTGGAATTTATATACAAGTTCGGGAATGAAATCCAACCGGGATATCTCAGATGGAGAGTTAAACGAAAATTCAAGCCACCCAGAAACAGTAAAACTAGCCCCCCATCCGGTATGGATCGGACTGGCAGGCGCGTTTGCCATGGCTGTCTTAGGAAATCTTGGCACGGTTAAAATGATTCTGCATGGGTACCAGAAGTTGATTGCCCCCGGTGGAGTATTGGAAGGCGCGACTCTTTTCAACAGAATCAGCTGGACAATCCAGGGTTTTTTTGAATCTGCCAAAGGCGCTTCGCTGCCTTATGGGATTGGTGACTGGTACTGGATACCGAGCCGGATAATTCCTGCGCAGGGCGATGTGGAGCCAATTACAGAATTTCCATATTTCACTGCGCTGTACGGCGATCCGCACGCCCACCTTTTCGCATTACCGGTTGCGCTTCTGGTCCTTTCAATTTGCCTCTCATTTATCCTTTCCCGTGTGAGGTGGAAAGGACTATTTTCCTTCATTCCGGTTTTCCTTCTGGCGGGTCTGGCTATCGGCGCTTTGAAACCAACCAATACCTCCGATTTCTATCCATATTTGTTGCTCGGTATCTCGGCTGTTGTTTATTCATTCGGTCGCTATTTCCGACTGCCTGAGCAGCTGAGAGAAAAATACCCTGCGCTTCAAAAAACACCAGACTTTATTCTCCGGGCATCAGCAGCCGTGATTGGTGCAAGCGTTTTAGTTCTCCTTGCGAATCTTCTTTACTACCCATATACATACTGGTCTGATTTTGGTTATGGCGCAGTTGATTTGTGGGGAGGCACTCATACACCGATCAGCGCATATCTGAACCATTGGATTTTATTCTTGTTTGTTATTGTCGCCTGGATGATTTGGGAGACCATTGATTGGATGGCTTCCACACCTGCGTCGTCATTGCGTAAATTGAAACCCTACTGGAGCATCATCCTTTCTGGGATTATTCTAATGATTGCGGTGATGATTTCACTGGCGTTTATGGGGGTTTATATTGGCTGGTTAGCAATTCCTCTTGCTGCCTGGGCAGGTATCCTGCTGTTGCGACCAGGTATTTCGGAGAGCAAACGGTTCGTGCTGTTCCTAGTAGGGACCAGCCTGGTTCTGACCCTGCTGGTTGAAGTTGTGGTGGTGGTTGGGGATATCGGACGGATGAATACCGTCTTCAAATTCTATCTTCAGGTATGGACCATGTTATCCGTCTGTGCAGCCGGAGCATTTGGTTGGAGTATGGTTACTATTGATCACTGGAATTCGGGATGGAGAAAAGCATGGATAGTTGGTTTAACCTTGCTGGTCTCTGCAGCCGCGCTATACCCCTTGATGGCTACCACTGCGAAGATAAAAGACCGTATGGCTCCCGAAGCGCCTCATACACTGGATGGCATGGCTTTTATGAAATATGCACATTACGGCGATACCTGGGGAGAAATGGATTTAAAGCAGGATTATGATGCCATACGCTGGATGCAGGAGAATGTTGAAGGTTCGCCGATTATCGTGGAGGCAAACCTCAGGAATCTTTACCGTTGGGGATCCCGGTTTTCAATTTATACTGGCTTGCCCGGAGTTGTAGGGTGGGAGTGGCACCAACAGCAGCAGAGAACTTCTGTGCCTGCATCCTGGATCAGCGACCGCATTGCAGAAGTCGACAGTTTTTACTACACGACTGACCTGCTGGAGGCGAACGAATTTCTAAAAAAATATGATGTCCATTATATTATCCTTGGACAACAAGAACGCGGCCATTATCCTGGGGAAGGTTTGGAGAAATTTGACACGGCGGAGGGTTTATTATGGCAGGAAGTGTATCGTGATGGCGAAACCGTTATTTACGAAGTGATAGAGGATTGAACCGTGATTCCTTTTGCTGCCTGGTATTTGTTTATTTCTTTTTTGGGGTTCGTTACTTTTCCCATTGTTTACCGCATTTTTCCCGCCCTTCCAGATAAAGGCTACCCATTCAGCCGCGCAGCAGGGCTGATGCTGTGGGGATATATCTTCTGGCTGCTGGCATCCCTGGGGATTGTTCACAATGATTCCACAGGTCTTTTATTTGCACTTGGGCTGATTTTAGTTTTTGCAGCCTGGTTTTTCATGCGCAGTAGAAACAATGAAGTCCTTACCTGGATGCGCACAAACTTCCGGACTCTGGCAGGAATTGAGCTGTTGTTTCTTTTAACCTTCGCTGCCTGGACAATCGTTCGAGCAGCCAATCCAGCTGCAGTGGGGACTGAAAAACCAATGGAATTGGCTTTTATCAACGCCATAAGCCGATCCAGCACATTCCCTCCAAATGATCCTTGGTTGTCTGGTTATTCGATTTCCTACTACCACTTCGGTTATATCTTGATTGCAATGTTGGCGGGGATAACAGGAGTGCAGGGATCAATTGCTTTCAATCTCGGAACAGCCCTGATATTCGGGCTGAGCGCTGTTGGTTCCTTCAGCATTGTAAACAATCTGGTTATTATTTCCAAGAGACAAAAAGGGCAGGCTGATCGGAAGGGAGTAAGGTTCACAATATCCGCTCTACTCGGTCCATTATTCCTTTTAATTGTCAGTAATCTTGAAGGTTTCCTTCATTCAATTCACAACCGGGGTATTCTGTGGTTTTCCGATAGCGCAGGTGGACTATTTTCACCATTCTGGAAATGGCTGGATATTAAAGACTTAAATCAACCACCTCCAGAGAACCTCTCATTTATCCCGGATAAATTCTGGTGGTGGTGGCGGGCATCACGCGTTATTCAAGATTTTGACCTGGCAGGCGCTCCCAAGGAGATTATCAACGAATTTCCATTTTTCTCATACCTGCTGGCGGACATGCATCCCCATCTACTAGTCATGCCGTTTATCCTGATCGCAATGGGATTCGCACTGAACCTTATCTTGGGTGGCGGCTGGGGAGAAATTCGTTGGACCCAATTTAAACTTGATTTGAGGTCTGTGGTATGGTCTTCGACCATTGCTGCTATTGCAGGCATTGGGTTGATACAAAATGGCTTAGTTTCACTCAGCACCTTGAAAACCTTTGGGGGGCTCGGTTTATTATTTCTGAGCGGTTATGTTTTTTACTCTTTAAGACATGATATTTCAGTAAAAGCCTGGTTGTCTCACGGAATAAAGTCAATAGAATTCGGGCTTCCCCTTCACATAAACATTCAGGCAGTTATCACAGCTGCCCTCTTACTTGGCGGTATAGCGTTCCTGAACACCTGGGATGCCCCCATCTACGCTTTCTTGATACCCGGGGGGTATGCCTTGAGTCGTGTTCTTGAGGATCGAATTCCTGCCCGTAAGGCTCTTAAGGAATTCTTCTGGTTGATTATTATTTGTGGCGCGGGCGCCTTTATTTTTTACCTTCCCTTCTACATTGGATTCTCTTCCCAGGCGGGGGGGGTAATACCCAATTTAATCTACCCGACCAGAGGAGCCCATCTTTGGGTAATGTTTGCACCACTGCTTCTACCCTTATTCGCCTTGCTGATCTACTTGCTGTTCAGCTGGGAAAAACAAGCTGGGACCAATTCCATTCTTAAACGTGGTCTGTTCATTTCTGCAGGAGCTGTTCTTATCTTATTTCTACTATCAATCGCGATAGGCGTGATCGCCTCCAATCTACCCGGCGTTACGGAGTTATTTCTGGGTAGTATTGCCGCCCCGGATGTATTTGTTGCAGTCCAATCCGCCTTCATAAGGCGTATTCTGAATCCTGGAGGGTGGGTCACTTTGACCCTGCTCCTTTTCCTTTCCCTATCGCTTCTGCTAAAAATCATTTCAAGCCATACATGGAAAACCACACTTCGAAACGACCCGCAGCTACTAAACAGTCAAAGAATTAATGCTTTAGCTTACACAGCCCTGATTATATTCCTTGGGGTTGTCCTTGTTCTTGGACCAGAATTCTTTTTTCTGCGCGACCAATTCGGATGGCGTATCAATACAATTTTTAAATTTTATTTTCAAAGTTGGATTTTATGGTCAATTGCCGGCGCATATGGAACAATTTTCCTCTTCGGAGGGTTAAAACAACCCTATTCATTATTTTTCAAGATTGCATTCATACTGGTTTTGGGGATGAGTATGGTCTACCCGATCTTCAGTCTGTGGAGTGTATCAGCAGGCTTTTCTCCAGAACGGTGGACGCTTGACAGTACTTCCTACCTGGAAAACAGCAATCCCGACGAGATGGCAGCCATTAACTGGCTCAAAACTGCTCCATTCGGTGTGGTAGCGGAAGCTGTCTCCTACAGCGGGGGCAGTTACACTGGCTATGCCCGAATAGCAACTCATACAGGACTTCCTTCAGTGCTCGGCTGGATCGGCCACGAAAACCAGTGGAGAGGGGGAAATATTGAAATTGGCTCCCGGCAGGGGGATATCGAACGCTTGTATTGTTCCCAGGAGTGGACAGAGATTAAACCCATTCTTGATGTTTACAACATCCGCTATGTTGTGATTGGCTCCCTGGAAAGATCTACATATCAACCAAATCAAAGTAGTTGTCCAACTGGACTTGAGGAAACGAAATTCCACCAGTTTCTTGTTCCTGTTTTTCAAAGCGGAGGCGTTACAATATTTGAAAATCCGAGAGAATAAGTGCGAGAAACCGATCTTGCTGCTCAATCGGGTAAAATTCTAATCTTATAAAAGTTTTCGAAATAGCAAATAATCACCGGGAACTTACTTACATTATATTCAGCTTTAGAATGGATATTCAACGTATAAAACTGGAAACATTTCTTTTCGTGATCGCGTTCCTGCTCGCGCTTGTACTCCGGTTCTATCAACTTGGAGCAGCCCCTCTTTCCGATTCCGAGTCGGTCTGGGCTCTCCAATCCTATTTAATCGCAAACCCGGACCTGCAGACTTCCGGATTCGGGATAGGCCCTAATCCCGCGTATGTATTTTCAACCGGTTTTCTTTTCACCATATTTGGCGCCTCTAATTTTCTAGCTCGTTTCTGGCCTGCTCTGGCTGGCTCAATCCTGGTACTTGCACCGGTTCTAATTCGGCGGAACATTGGAATTCAAGCTGCGCTGATCACCGCTTTCGGTCTGGCGATTGATCCCGGGCTCGTCGCGGTATCAAGAACTGCTGGTGGGCCAATATTGGCACTTGCATTTGGACTGATTGCCCTCGGATTATTTTTTCTTAGGCATATTAAATCCAGCGGGATAATGACAGGTCTTGCTTCGCTTAGCGGACCATCAATATTTACCGGAGTAACTGTTGGGCTTGCCACATGGATTACAGAGGCATTTTTAAGACAAAGAAATATGTCAGCTGACAATATCAACCTTGAGAAGAATGATAGAAGTAAAACCCTGATTGACCGCTTGACTTCTGTGCAGTTGAAGGAGAACGAGAAAGGTATTCTCCCTTGGCGAGAATTGTTCCTTTTTTCGGGTGGAATTATTCTGACTGCCGGCACCTATTTCTTTCTCTATCCCCAGGGTTTGGCAGCCTGGTTTGATAGTTTTCTGACCTTTCTCAAAGGCTGGTTCACACCTTCTGGAATACCAGCCTTTCATATCCTGGTTGTTCTGACTGCGTTTCAACCAATAGCCCTTTTATTTGGATTGATTACGGTAATCCGCTGGTTCAAGAATTCAAATGTCGATAAAGAACCCAGCCGACTGGTTTTTACTGCCATTTCCAGCTGGTTTCTTGCTTCATTGTTATTTCTAATGCTTTATCCTGCAAGAGAAGTATCAGGATTAATCTGGGCCCTGGTTCCGCTTTGGGTACTTGCTTCCTGGGAAATCAGCAGATATCTTCGATTTCAATCCACATCTCCCATTACCTTAATATTTGCGAGTATTATATTTATTCTGTGCGTATTATTCTGGAACGCGCTGATCTCTTCCGGGCAGATGCTTGTCTTTTTCGGCGAGCCAGCCATTGGGGTCCAGGTAGCGCTCATTGCGGGAGTGTTTTTGATTGCCGCACTGAGCGTGATACTTGTGAGTTTAGGCTGGAACCGGCTTATCGCAGAGCGAGGTCTATTATGGGGCATTTCTGCCGCCCTTTTGATTTACACTATCTCATTGACGTGGAATGTCTCTATTGGCAAGCAAAACCAGCCGCAGGCTTTATGGTATCCAAACCCGGGTACCGGACAGGCATTACTGCTAATGGATACTCTCCAGGACATTTCCAACAGTCAGACAGGAATGCCTTTCGAAATTCCAATTCTTTCCACAGTACAAACTCCATCCATGAGGTGGTTTCTGCGAGATTTCAGGAATACACAATTCCTCTCAATTCTCCCAAGTGAGAACCTCCCTGATATTGTTATCACCCGGGAAGTCGATAATTTGCCGCCTGGGGATAAAACCTACCGGGGACAGGATTTTGTTTGGAACACACATCCGGGTTGGAACGGTGCCCTTCCGCCCGATTATCTTTCCTGGTTGACGTTTCACAAAGCCCCATCCGTACCTGAAATGGTGATCCTGTGGGCAAGCAGCAGCCTCTTTCCGGACAATCTCCAGGATAGCAACGATAATAACCTTGATTCAATCCCGATAAAGTGAAATTGAGTAGTATGAAATACAATAATTATTACCCCTCCATCATAACAATTGACGGACCTGCCGCGTCAGGCAAATCGACCATTGGTAGACGCCTGGCGGATGATCTGGGGTATCTGTTTTTTGATACAGGCGTTATGTACCGGGCAATAACCTGGTTAGCTTTACAGCAAAAAACCGATCTTGAAAATGAATCTGATTTAACCAGTCTGGCAGAGACAACCGATTTGGATGTGAGACCACCTTCTGTTGATGATGGCAGATTTTGCGATATCCTGGCAAACGGCATTGACATTACCTGGGATATCCGGAAACCGGAAGTTGATGCAAATGTTTCACTGGTATCGTCATACGGAGGCGTGCGGGAGGTGCTGACTGAACAACAGCGAAAAATCGGCAAGCGCGGCAAAGTAGTTATGCTTGGTAGGGATATAGGCACGGTGGTTCTGCCGGAAGCTGGATTCAAAATTTACCTGGACGCCTCACCACAAATCCGGGCTCAACGCCGGCATCTCGAAAAAATCAACCGTGGGGAGCAATCTGACCAGGCTCAAATACTTGATCATATGGTAGAACGGGACCGTTTCGATTCCACCCGGAAGATAGCGCCTTTAAAACCAGCTTCGGACGCAATCGTTGTTTCGACAGATGAAATGGATATCGAACAGGTTCTGGAGAAAATCTTTAACCTCTTCAAGGACATTCATGGCAGTTGACAAGCTGGAACGGCAATTGATTCCTGATGGAAAATATAACCATGCTCGTTTTGAAAAACGGCGCTGGTTTCTTCGATTGTTATTGAAATACATCGGATTTACATTAATTGCCAAAATAAATCATGTAGAGGGGATCAAAAACGTCCCCGGGGAAGGCGCTGCGATACTGATGATCAACCATATCGCGTTTATAGATCCGTTTGTAGTGATCAATGTCCTTCCCCGTAACATTATCCCGCTGGCAAAAATTGAAGTCTACGATTACCCCATTGTCGGAATATTCCCAAAATTGTGGCGGGTGATACCAGTTCGCAGGCAGGAATTCGACCGGCGTGCAGTGAAACTTGTGCTTGAAGTATTAGAAGCGGGAGAAATGGTCCTGGTCGCCCCAGAAGGTACTCGAAGCCCTGCCCTTCAGCGCGGCAAAGAGGGTATCGCATACCTTGCCAGCCGCAGTCAGGTACCAGTAATACCGGTTGCGATTACTGGCACCCAAGGATTTCCGGCTCTCAGATTCACTCGAGCTTGGTCCCAACCCGGGGCTTTCGTTAAATTCGGACACCCTTTTCGATTTCGCAACGAATTTCGTAGAGCTAACCCTGATCAGCTTCGAAAAATGACAGATGAGGCATTGTACCAGCTCGCCGGAATGCTTCCCCCACAACAAAGAGGGTATTACTCAGACCTCGAAAAAAGTTCAACAGAAACGATCGAATTTTGTTGATATCTGCTTATTTATCACAACAATAGTTGAAAAATTTTGTAGTCAGTTCTTAATTTCAGGGTAATAATGCTATAATCTGATATATAACCTTTCCAATCTGTCAATAATGGGTCAAAGGATGTCAATCCTGATCTCCACATTCACAACCTCTCCTTATGTTTCTTTGCCACAAGGTTTTTTAGGATGGTCAGGTTGGCTTCTTCTTTTGAGTCTGGATGTTTACCTGCTTTACAGGTGGAAATCATATAATAAATTTTGGGGGAAAACCCAAAAATATATTTTCATACTTCTCATTTTGTCTATTCCGGTTTGCGGATTGCTTCTCGCAATTCAAAACCGTCCTGAACCTGCTCACTCATTCCCCCCACCTGGTTCAGAGATAACGATCTTGCTTCTTTCTGCGATTCCCTGGATGCTGGCAGGCGGTTTATTGGGCACAACACCCGCAGCGGTCATCGGATTGCTCACAGGAATCTCCCTCTCATTGTGGCACTCCCATAATATATTCACTCCTCTCGAAATTGGTCTGTTCGCTATCTTGTACAGTACAGCTCTAATGCAAAACTACCGATCGCCCATATTTAGATTCTTAAGGCACCCATTTATAGCAGCAACAGGCATAGTTCTGATAACCCCATGGATCCATTTTCTGGTAATGTCCTTCGCAACCTCCGGGTCAGCGCTTGAAAGATTAAATTACGCAATATCATCACTCATTAACGGAACTATAATCTATTCAATACCAATCCTTCTGGGCGGGTTGGTTTGTGGCATCATCGCACATATCCAACCTGGAAAATGGGGAAGCGAAAAACCGCTGGTTCCTTCACCATACGAAAGAAGCCTCAAATCAAGGTTGAGTCTTTACATGCTGCCGCTGGTTTTAATTCTCACACTTGCTCTTATTGCCGGCACCTGGCTGACCGCTAACCGGACGTCAAGAAACATGGTTAAATCCAGAATGTTTAATGCAGCAAAGATATGTGAAGAAAACCTATCGCATTTCTTCGATACCGGCGTTGCAATCCTTACAAACTTGGCAGCGGACGAAAGGCTTCTCCTTGCTGATCCATCCGAAATCGAACTCCTGCTAGAAACAAAAGGGGGTGATTCCAATTTCTATAGTGAACTTTTGGTCGTTGATTCTTCCGGCAATATAATTTCGGCATATAAAGAAATTCCAGATGCCAGCCAATCGGGACCAGTGATGGAGATTGAGGCTGTCAGAGATGCTCTTAACGATGCCAGTATTAAGGTCACCGCTTCCCCGCCGAAGTATGATATTCCATCAGCCACAGTTTCTATTATTGTTCCAATATTCGACACAAATCAAAACATTGAGAGACTCCTGATCGGGAGAACAAACTTTGACACTAACCCTCTCGCCCAACCGCTTCTAACAGGACTTTCACAGCTCTCGGACCTGGATGGAGATGGGATGCTACTGAACCAGGAATCCCGGGTACTCGTTCACCCGCAATCCCAGATGATCTATACAAAATTTAACCCCTTGAGTTCAAATGGGTTCGGAATTCAAGCTGATTATTCACTCGAAGAACCAGGCAAATTACAGAATTTTCTTGTCTATCAAAAGTATCTGGATAATCTGCCATGGTCGCTTGTCTTTACAGTTCCGGTTTTAAATATCCAGAAGTCTGCAATATCCAGTTCAATCCCACTTTTAGGGTTAATCACAGCAGTTGCGCTTCTCACGATTTTAATCCTGGTCATCGCTGTTCGAACAATTTCAAATTCACTATCAGATTTAGCACTGGGAGCAGGACAGATCTCAGATGGAAGAATTGACTACCCGCTCCACGCAAAAGGATCAGATGAATTTGCCCAATTGGGGCGCTCTTTCGAAAAAATGCGTAACAATCTGCAGGCTCAACTATACGAGCAGAACAAGTTATTACAAATCAGCCAGACTGCAGCATCCACCCTTTATTTCCCTGAAGTAGTTGAGCCAATCCTGGAATCTGCGCTATCAACTGGGGCTGATTCAGCCCGGGTTGTCCTAAATCCCGCTGTATTACCGGAATTTGAGGGAGTATCCTCAGAACCAATTCGATTTCATTCGGGGGATTCTATGGAAATTCTCTCTGCACTTGATTCGCAAATACTCCATTTTTTCGGAGGCCAGGATCAACTTGAGAGGCTGGTGCTTCCTGATATCAAAAGACCGAAACTATTTGAATTGCAGGGAGACCTGACTATTCCTGCCTCGCTCCTAGCGGTTGCCCTGAGGAGTGAAGGTATTTATTTCGGGGTGCTTTGGGTTGCTTTTAATGAATACCACGAATTCACTCAGGACGAAGTCCGATTGCTCACCAATATTGGAACCCAAACAAATCATGCGGCTGCAAATGCAAGCATGTATGCCGAATCAGAAATCAGCCGTCAGCGCATCGAAGCAGTTCTGAATTCAATTCCTGACCCACTTCTGGTTTTTGATAATGACGAAAAATTGATTATAGCCAACTCAAATGCGGAAAAATTATTACATCTTGCAACCAATCCCGAAGAAAAACCTCGCCTTGAAGAAATTATCAAAAATAAAGAGTTGAAGGAACTGCTTTCGTCCAATTCCGGAAAGCCCCAATCGTTAGAAATTGAATTGGATGATGGAGAAGTGTATCTTGCAATAACAAACCGGGTAACAATCCAGGAAAAGAATATAGGTAAATTGTGCCTCCTAAGAAACATAACCGCTCTAAAAGACCTGGATACTTTGAAAACAGAATTTGTCTGGACCGTCAGTCATGATTTGAGGTCGCCATTAACGCTCATGCGCGGATATGCCACAATGCTCGAAATTGTCGGAGAATTAAATGAGCAACAGATGAGCTATGTTCAGAAAATTGTTGAGGGTGTTGAAAGTATGACTCATCTAGTAAACAACCTGCTTGATCTGGGACGCCTTGAGAGCGGGATTGTGTTGCATCTGGAATTAATATCCGCAAAAGAAATGATTGAACATGTGGTATCCGGTTTAAATCTGCAGGCTGTACAAAAGCGGATCAATATGACAGTTGAAATTGACGAAAATTTACCCGAGGTGGAAGCAGATAAAGCCCTTCTGCAGCAAGCGCTGCACAACCTGGTTGAAAATGCTATTAAATTTTCCCGTACAGAAGGAAAAGTAACCATTTCCGCCAAGGCTACCCATAAAAGTATGAAATTCAGGATCCATGACAACGGTATCGGTATTTCTCCAATGGATCAGCTTCAATTATTTGAGAAATTCCATCGAGTATCCCAAAAATCAGGCGAAGAACAACGCGGAAGCGGACTCGGATTGGCAATCGTGCGATCGATCGCGGAACGCCATAAAGGTAATGCAACTGTAAATAGCCAGTTAGGAAAAGGCAGCACTTTCTATTTTGAGTTGCCCCTGAGACAGCCTAATAACGAAAAATAAAAAGTGAGACAATTTTAATAATTATCAGGTTTCCTTGACCAAATGTTCGTAATTTCGGTATAATTCACACGCATAATTACAAAAATTCTAAAAAATTCTGTAAGCGCCTGAAAAAAATTGAGGTCATGCGCTTGCTTGTGTTTGTCTATTAACTGAAAAAAGGCCCCAAAAAATATTTCGGAACATTTCGTATCCTTTAATTAAGCAGCGATTTCACCCTTTTAGCAGGAATATCCTGCCCTATTCCCGGGGAATACATTTCTGTTACGGGGAAAAATTTGTTTAAATTCAATCTCAGGAGGCAGTTTTAAGTGGAAACCAAGGGATTAACAGCATTACGAGTGAGCCTAGCATCTCCAGAAACGATTCGCAGCTGGTCTTATGGTGAGGTTCAAAAACCAGAGACAATAAACTACCGACGTCTCAGGCCGGAGAAAGATGGATTGTTCTGTGAAGCCATATTTGGACCTACCAGGGATTGGCAGTGTTACTGCGGGAAATACAAAAATATCCGCTACAAGGGCATTGTCTGCGACAAATGCGGAGTAGAAGTTACCCGTTCTTCAGTCCGCCGCGAACGAATGGGGCATATTGATCTCTCGGCTCCGGTAGCCCATGTCTGGTACACCCGCCGGATACCCTCTTACCTGGGTCTGCTGCTGGATATTTCACGCCGCAATCTGGACCGGGTTTTATATTTCGCCCAGTATATTGTTACTTTTGTCGATGAAGAAGCCCGTCAGAAAGCCCTTAACCGGCTTGATGAACAGATCGCGGCTGTTGAAAGGGAGCAAGCCACAAAGATTAATGCCCGAATTGCAGAAATTAAAGCCCTCCGCGACCAACAAATAGCTGAAATAACAGAAAAAATCTCTCAAATTGAAACTCAGTATGAGGAAAAAATCGCAGAGAAACTTGACCCGGTGATGAAAGCCGGTCAAAGACTGGAGAACAATCTATCCGAATCTATCAATGAAAATGCACGCTCCGAAATTCATTTTCCAAATTCGGATAAAGTCATCGTCAAGGCGGGAGAGACGATAAAGAATAAACATATCAGCGAAGTTCAAAAATATGTCAAGAAACAACTTGAATCTCTCGAGAAAGAATTAAAGGTTGAAAAAGAAAAAGAATCCGAAGTATTACGGATACAAAAAGAGGAATTGAAAGCTGAATCCGATTTGAATATGGAAGAATTGCGGGTTCAGCTTGAAGACCAATCTGCAATCACCAGAGAGGAAAACACCCGTCTGCGAAGCGAATTGTTGGAACTGCAACCAATGTCATTCATGGGGGAGAGCCGTTACCGAGAATTGCGATCACGCTGGGGGCAAGTTTTCCGGGCTGACATGGGGGCTGAAGCGTTCTATGACATCCTGCGCCGTCTTGACCTTGACAAGCTAGCAGAGGAATTATGGAACGAGGTCCGCACTTCCCGCAGTAAACAAAAGCGTAAGAAAGCAACCAAACGTTTAAAAGTTGTTGAAGCCTTCCGAAGGTCTGGCAATAAACCCGAGTGGATGGTTCTGACAGTTCTGCCGGTTATCCCTCCTGACCTAAGGCCGATGGTACAGCTCGATGGCGGTCGTTTCGCCACATCAGATCTAAACGATCTTTACCGCCGGGTTATCAATCGCAATAACCGTCTCAAACGTCTCCTGGAGCTCGGCGCTCCAGATGTGATTGTACGCAACGAAAAGAGGATGCTACAGGAAGCGGTCGATTCCCTGATTGACAATTCCCAGCGCGGCAAAGCGCTTTCACGCCGCGGAAGACGGGAATTAAAATCCCTCAGCGATATGCTCAAAGGTAAAAAAGGCCGTTTCAGGAGAAACTTGCTCGGCAAACGCGTCGATTATTCCGGACGCTCCGTAATCGTGGTCGGACCGACTTTAAAACTCTACCAGTGCGGGTTGCCAAAAACGATGGCTCTGGAGCTCTACCGACCATTTGTCATTTCCCGCCTTGTTGCACATAATTATGCCGCCAATGTAAAAGGCGCCAAGAGGTTCATCGAGCGAAATCGACCGGAAGTCTGGGAGGTGCTGGAAGAAGTTATTACGGAACGACCAGTTTTACTGAACCGTGCTCCTACACTTCACCGTCTTGGCATTCAGGCGTTTGAACCTGTTCTTATAGAAGGAAGCGCAATTCAATTGCACCCGCTTGTAACCACCGCTTTCAACGCAGACTTCGATGGAGATCAGATGGCTGTCCATGTACCTCTATCAGAAAAAGCGGTGGCCGAAGCCAGGCAGTATATGCTTTCTTCTAGAAATCTGCTTAAACCTGCAGATGGTGAACCAATCATCAGCCCTTCCAAAGACATGGTTCTGGGAGTTTATTACCTGACCAAAACAGACAACAAGGATCACAAGGGGGATGGTCGTGTCTTTTCAAACCTGAATGAAGTTGAATTAGCATACAACCTCGAGATTGTTGATATCCACGCCGACATAAAAGTTAGTGTCTCAACATGGTACGACAAGGACGGAGAACGTCTTTCAGAAGCAGAACGGGTAATTCTGGAAACAACTGTCGGTCGGGTACTGTTCAATCTCGTATTACCTGAGGAAATCCAGTTTGTAAATAGTACGCTCGATAAGAATGGGATAAAAGAATTAATCGCTGATCTTTATGAAATTTGCGGCGAGGACCGTACACCTGAAGTCGCTGACCTGATTAAAGACATCGGCTTTAAGTTTGCTACCATTTCAGGGTATTCTCTTGCTGTCTCAGATATTACTATCCCCGAGACCAAAAAGGAGATCATCAACACAGCTCTCCAGGATGCTGAATCGGTCATGCGGGATTTCCGGCGGGGATTGTTGACCGAACAGGAACAGAATGAGCGCGTCATTGAGATCTGGCAGGAGACCACAACCCGGGTCGCCCAGGAAGTAAGAAATTCGATGGATCCGGATGGTAACCTTTCCGCCCAGGCGATATCCGGTGCAACGAAGGGTGGTTTTGGACCGATCTCCCAGCTTGCCGGAATGAGAGGGCTAATGGCGGACCCGTCAGGCAGGATTATCCCACTTCCCATCCGATCTAATTTCCGTGAAGGTCTAACAGCGCTTGAATACTTTATTTCCACTCACGGTGCTCGCAAGGGGCTTGCGGATACCGCGTTGCGGACTGCCGACGCCGGTTACCTCACAAGACGGCTTGTGGATGTCGCTCAGGACATCATCGTAAATGAGGTTGACTGCGGCACTGCTGAGGGTATTATCATCGATCGATCGGACGATATAGCCGGTCAATCATTCAGCAGCCGGCTTTTTGGACGCTCCACAGCAGAGAAAGTGGTTGATCCTGAAACCGGAGAACTGCTCGCTGACGAAAACCAACTGCTTGAACACAGACTGGTAAGGAAGATTGCGAATTCAAACGTAGACATAGTGAAGGTCAGATCACCTCTGACCTGCGAGCTGTCTCATGGAATATGTGCGATGTGCTACGGCATGGATTTAGGCAGAGGAGATTTAGTCGATATTGGCGCTGCGGTAGGTATCGTCGCCGCCCAATCCATCGGTGAGCCAGGAACGCAGTTGACCCTGCGGACTTTCCATACCGGCGGTGTCGCTGCTGGAGGGGACATCACTACCGGTCTCCCAAGGGTTGAAGAATTGTTTGAAGCCCGTAAAGCACCTAAAGGAGAAGCGGTCGTATCAGAGATTGGCGGTATTGTCTATGTCACGCAGTCAGATAGATACAGCGATTTACGCATTGCCAAAGTCGAACATAGCGAATTGATCAGCGATGAGTACGACCTGGTAGAGGGCTGGACGATTGCAGTTGATGATGGCACCGAAGTTGAAAAGGGCGATACGCTGGCTTACTTAGATGAGGATGCCACGATATCAGCCCAGAACGCTGGCAGGGTTCGGGTTGAAGTTTCAGACGCGAATAGTGAAAAGAGCAAATTGGGCGATAAGATTATCGTATCGTACGAGGATCATGAGGAAGTTGAGTATGAAATTCCATCCACTGCAAGGCTGTTAATAAACGATGGTGACCATATCGAAGCTGGCCAGGCGATTACCGAAGGCTCGTTAAACCCACACCGCATATTGCGTATTCAGGGCAGGCACGCTTGTCAGATATATCTACTTTCCGAGGTGCAGAAAGTCTACCGCTCGCAAGGTCAGAATATCAACGATAAACACTTTGAAGTGATTATCCGTAAAATGCTGTCGAAAGTCCAGGTAACTCGACCGGGGGATGCCAATTTCCTCCCCGGAGATTTGGTTGATTACCTTGAGTTGCGCAGGGAAAATGACCATCTGCTGGTTGATGGTAAACAACCGGCAAAATTTATTGAGATACTTTTAGGCATAACCAAGGCATCCTTGGAGACGGAATCCTTCTTATCGGCCTCATCGTTCCAACACACCATCAAAGTGCTTGCAAATGCAGCCATCGCCGGATCAGAAGATTTACTGTATGGATTAAAAGAAAACGTTATCATCGGTAAACTGATACCTGCCGGTACCGGTTTTGAGAAAGGCCGCGTTGCCATGGAACAGGGTGTGGATGAATTAGATGATTTACCTCTTGCAGATAGCCCGGATCAGGAACAGGTCGAGCAGGATGTCACTGATGTGGAGCTGAGCGTAGCCGATTAATCGGAATAGGTAAACAAGCAAAGGGCTGTCTTGTGTTAGATAAGAATTGACTCAGACAGCCCTTTTCCCTGCCAGGAATTATATTTACGGCAATTCTGTCATATAAGACATGAATATCCAAAAAAATGGGGAAACGCAACCCATTGACGTATTAAAAGGTGATACAAATCCAGTTGCTGTTAAACCTGGAGCCGTCTCAAAATTCCCTTTAGCCAGGATACCAGTCTGGGTTTGGGGGATATCAGCCATACTCGTTCTGACTTTTTTCGTCAGCGTCGGGGCAGTTGCAGGGTACTATTCGGGCAACAGTTACAACCAACAGAATTCCGCTAATCAATCAAAACAGGCTGTCGAAGAACAATTTCGACTGGGAGTTCAGAATTTTGAAGTCGGGGAATATGAACTCGCGCTCCAGAGATTTGAATATGTCCTGGCTCAGAATCCTGATTATCCGGGTATCACTGAGAAAATTTCTCAGACAATGGCAATCGTATATACGACCGCAACCCCAATTCCTGAATCTATCGAGATTACCCCTACGCCTACCACAGATCCACGCCCGGTTGAAGAAATCTTTAATCATGCAATTTCACTTATAAGTAATCTGGATTGGACAGGCACAATCGACACCCTGCTTGCGTTAAGAAAAGCGGATATAAACTTCCAGGTCGCGAAAGTCGATGGTATGCTCTATGTCTCCCTAAGGAACCGTGGTGTTTCAAAGATTATCAATCAAGGTGATCTTGAAGGCGGTATTTACGATCTGGGGGTCGCTGAAAAATTCGGTCCTCTGGATTCCGAAGCAAGCTCTGCCATGGAATGGGCCCGTTTATATTTAGTTGGCTTGAGTTTCTGGGAAGTGCACCCGGAGCAGGCTGTTTATTACTTCAGCCAGGTGGCAGCATCCGCGCCATATCTCTCCGATGGCTCCGGGTGGACAGCCACAGAACGCTACCGGGTTGCATTGATTCAATTTGGTAACTTACTGTCCAGCCACGGCGACTGGTGTGCAGCCCAGGAACAATTTGAACTGGCGCTTAATATTCGCCCGGATGAAACCGTACAGTCACTGGCTGAACAGGCGGCTTTAAAATGTTCACCACCTACTCCAACCAGCGTCAGCACCGGAACGATCACTGCAACGTCAACCCCCACCTGGACACTGCCGGTAATAACACAGACGCCCACCAATACCCAACCGGTGCCCCCAAGTGCGACTCCAACTCCTACCCAGGGACAGCCTCCGACTACTGAACCGCCCCCCACTACGGAGTTGCCGCCAACGACGGAGATCCCTGCAACAACCGAAGCTCCGCCGCCCACAGGGGATAATACCTCCCCATAATGAAAAGGGTTAGCCTACATCTAAATGCTTGAGCGGAAATTCCGGATTACCAGTTACAAACACGGATTGACCTGGATATGTCTATAAAGAACGATCTAAACCAGACTAATAATATTAATCCACCCAACAAAGCGGTCTATATTACCCTCCCAATTGCGATCTTGTCTATCGCATGTGTGGCAGGGTTAATCTCTTTTATTTTTATCCGTGAACTTGTGATTATATTTTCAGATCAAAATCCATTGAATGCGCCAAGCATCACGGAGCAAACTGGAGAAATTGTTCTTGATGAACAGGGCAATCCTGTTATATCGGAGGAGACCTCCGGCGTCGGTCAGGTTGAAATTGAGCCTTCGCTCAATCCCTGGGATGGTGCTGGTCGGGTAACAATTTTGCTGCTCGGCCTAGACTACCGAGATTGGGCAGCAGATGAAGGGCCTTCCCGGAGCGACACGATGATCCTGGTGACGCTTGACCCGCTAACCAATTCAGGTGGTATGCTCTCCATCCCGCGTGATCTTTGGGCTGCCATTCCCGGCTTCCAGCACGGAAAAATCAACACCGCACATTATCTGGGAGAAGCATACAACCTGCCCGGTGGCGGTCCGGGTCTTGCGGTGAAAACCGTCGAGCAGTTGCTTGGAGTGCCGATTAATTATTACGCCCAGATTGATTTTGACGCATTTATCCGTTTTATTGATGAAATAGGTGGAGTAAAAATTGATGTGCCGGAAAAGATAACCGTTGATCTACTCGGCAGCGGGTTCAAGACCAAGAAAACCCTTCAACCCGGTGTTCAGCGTTTGCCAGGAGAGTGGGCATTGGCATATGCCCGCGCCCGTTACACCGAAGGCGGCGATTTCGACCGCGCCTTTCGCCAGCAGCAGGTCATCCTGGCAATCCGTGATCAGATTTTGAACTTGGAACTGCTCCCCACATTAATAAAAAACGCCCCCTCTCTTTACAACGAAATCATCTCAGGTGTAAACACAAACCTCTCCCTGGATGAGGTGATAAAACTTGCTCTACTCGCCCAGAACGTCCCACAGGATCATATTCAGAAAGGCATTATCGATAAGAACTACGTTTTATTCGGCACATCTCCCGATGGTTTGAGTATTCTTATTCCGCTGAAAGATAAAATCCAACTTCTGCGAGATAAAATCTTTACAACCTTCGGGCTTGGTCCCGAAACACCCGGCAACACCCAGGAGCGAATGCAAGCTGAAAGCGCCAGAGTTGCCCTCTATGACGGCAGCGGAAACCCGGACATCTTAAACCGAACCGAAGCTTTTTTACGGGAACAGGGAATGAACATTATCCAAGTTGCGCCTTCCGGAGAACCATACGGAGCGACTGTGATAATTGATTACACCGGCAACCCGCATTCCCTCCAATATTTTGTCGAGTTGATGGGGATTAAAAGCAATAATATCCGCAGCCAATTCAATCCCACCAGTCAGGTTGACGTTGAAGTGTACCTGGGCTCTGATTGGGCTGCAGGGAATACCCTGCCATGACTACGGTTTAACAGGTTAGAAATCAACCCTCTGCTGCACCTCCGGATATATTCTTGCTTCTCTCGATTGACTGCAATGCCAGGTAACCATCGCCGAATTTATCGATGTTTACCATCTCGACATCGTATTGATCAGAATGCCTTTCCTCATCCAGCACCAAACCTTCGAACACCTGCCTGGTTCCTGAATCGTTATTGTCACTTGATTCATTTGCCCAGATGTTGTATTCGCCGATGCTGTCAACTTCCATCTGTTTCGACAGGGCAAGCATTTCGCGTACATCGTGGATCTTCTGAACTTCCACTGAAGTAACCATTTCAACATCACCACCGAGGAAGAGAATCCTTTCTGCGCAGCGTTCAACGTGACCCATCTCTTCTATAGCCGTCTTCTTAAACAACCCGGCAAGAAGGTCATATCCCTGGTCATCACAGTGAAAGTGAAAATACATATACTGGTGAACAGCGCTCAGCTCATCCGCAACGGCTTTATTTAATAATTCAATGCTCTTTTCTTGCATATTTATTGCCTCCGCTATGAAAGGATTTATTGTCAAGAATTTATTATAAACGATCCAACACCTGCAGGCTCCCTATTAACGGGAAATTTCTGAGCATTATTCAGTTGCTTATTGAATTACCTGCTCTCCTTTCATTTATCAACTGCAATTCTGTTAGAATGTATTCTCAGAATTGCTAAACGAATAAATTCTTCATAGAGGTTAAAATACAGCGATGTGCGGTCGATTTTCACTTAATGCAGATCCTACCCAATTAAAAAAAATGTTCCCGTGGCTGAATGTGCCGGATAACTTAGAACCCCGTTACAACGTGGCACCTGGCCAGCCAGTTGCTGTGGTTCCTAATGACGGGGAGAACAGGCTCGATTTTTTCATCTGGGGTCTGATACCATCCTGGGCAAAAGATCCAAAAATCGGGAACCGGATGATTAACGCCAGGGCAGAGACAGTTGACCAGAAATCTTCCTTCAAAGCTGCTTTCCGGAGAAGGCGCTGCCTGGTTCTTGCAGATGGTTTTTACGAATGGAAGCGTGAACCCACCACAAAAACGAAGATCCCCATGTATGTAAAACTCAAATCCAGCAGTCCCTTTGGTATGGCAGGTTTGTGGGAAATCTGGCACAACGGGAATGGCTCCGAAGTACGCTCATGCACCATTATTACCACAGAACCGAACAAATTACTCAGTGAAATCCACAATAGAATGCCAGTAATACTTCCAGAGGAAAGATACATGATGTGGTTAAACCCAGATGAAGGGGATCCATGTGAGTTGAAATCGATATTGATTCCTTACGCCTCAGAAAAGATGACGGCATATCCTGTTTCCAGGTTGGTCAACAATCCTGCAAACGATACTGCCGCCTGTTTAGAGCCAGCTTAAAACCAGGCTGTATAAATCCATGATGCAATAATTTCATAGGCAATCAGCCGGATGCTGAAAAAAATCGGTTTAAATTTATCTGCCGCTTATACGTGGTTTGACCGAAAAAGTAAGGGGGTGGGAGAGATACTGGTCACTACCATTAAACGTTTTTACGAGGAACACGGACCGGAAGGAGCAGCCAGTATCTCCTATTATGGAATTTTTTCGTTATTCCCGCTTCTAATCTTTCTGGTCGCTGTGCTCGGATATTTCCTGGATCGGTTTGGATCTCCGGTGGAAATCGCGGAATTTATAACCAAAGCGATCCCCGTCTCCAACGACCTGGTCTACAATAACCTCGTCCAGATCCTTAATGCTCGCGGGCTGGGAGGTATCATAGGTCTGCTCGGGATAATCTGGGCTGCATCTAGCGTGTTTACCACACTTTCCCGCCACATCAACCGGGCTTGGATGCCTCATGCCCAAACCCGAAATGTCCTCCAGCACAGGCTGTTTGCTGTAATCATGATATTCACAATTCTGGCGCTTGTTGCAAGCTGGTTATTTTCCAACGTCTTTCTAAGCTTGATCCAAAATATAATATTCCCATTTTTCGGTGAGATTTATATCTTTGACAGATCCATATGGAAGTTTACATCAACATGGATACCCTGGCTGCTGGCATTTGTGATCCTTCTAGCGATATATATCTGGTTTCCCAACACCAGTGTTAAGTGGAAGGAAGCCTTTTGGGGAGCCGCTCTGGCAAGTATGCTTTTAAATATATCTACACGCATATTTACCAGTTTCCTCAGCAGTGGGATCGCCTCTTTTGAAGTGATTTATGGCTCGCTCGGGACTGGATTTGCACTGGTCGCGTGGGTCTACCTGTCTGCATTAATCGTTTTGATCGGAGCTCATCTAAGCGCTGCGATTGCCACTGTCAAAAGAATAAACAATAACGAAGAACAGCTGGAGCCTTCCCCAAAAGAAAAATAATATGGATGATCAACAAATACTGCCCTCCCGATTTGAGACTTTTTCAACACAGGAATCTACCTGGGGTCCTAGCGCTGCCAGAATAATGTCTGCAGCCATTCAGGCTGTGGAACCTGGGACAGCAGTAAGACGCTTTTTACGTCTGGAGGATAACCTGTTATTCATTTCAGACAGGATGTACGATTTATCAAAAATAAATCGGATCAGGGTAGTTGGTGCAGGAAAAGCGGGATACCCTATGGCGATTTCAGCGGTTGGAATACTCCACCCTTACCTGGAACAGGCTAGGGTAATCGTCAAAAAAGGTTATGTTCAGTCTGAAACAACACACCTCCTCAAGGCGCAAACAAAAGACCCGGATGAGACCCACAAACCAATAAAAAACCTGGAGGTTTTTGAAGCAGGTCATCCTATCCCGGATGAAAAAGGGGTCAATGCCACCCGCCAGCTGATCGATCTGGTGTCAAATTCCCAAACGGATGACCTGGTGATCTGTCTGATCTCGGGAGGAGGTTCTGCGCTCCTAGTTTCACCGGTTCAAGGCGTTTCATTGAATGATATCCAGGAACTAACAAGCAAACTGCTTGCCTGCGGCGCAAACATCAATGAAATAAACGCGCTTCGCAAGCATCTCTCCAAGGTTAAAGGGGGAGGTCTAGCTCGATCCGCATACCCAGCTCAGGTAGCCACTCTTATCCTATCAGATGTGGTCGGCGATCCGTTAGATGTCATCGCTTCTGGCCCGACAGTCCCGGACAGTTCAACATATGAAGAGGCTTGGGCTGTGCTCGAAAAATATAACCTGAAAGGCAATACTCCTGAATCAATCGTCCGTCATATAGAAAAAGGATTATCCGGAGAAACACCAGAAACACCCAAACCTGGTGATAGGATTTTCAATAGAGTCCAGAATGTTATTATCGGAAGCAATATGCTCGCCTGCCGGGCTGCAGTTAGCCAGGCAATTGAAGAAGGATTTAACAGCATTCTGCTGACGACCTGGCTGCAGGGGGAAGCAAACCAGGCAGGCAGGTTTCTGGCTGCAGTTCTCCGGCAGTTAGCTTCCAGTGACCATCCAGTGCCTCGCCCAGCATGCTTGATTCTGGGAGGTGAGACGACAGTTACCCTGCAAGGAAACGGTCTGGGAGGCCGTAACCAAGAGATAGCGTTGAGCGCCGTATCTGATCTTGAAGATCTACTAAATGCCGGATTAATTACCCTGGCCACAGATGGAGGCGACGGGCCTACTGATGCTGCTGGGGCTGTGGTTACTGGAGATTCTCTAAAGCGCGCCCGTTCAGTCGGAATGGATCCCGGGGATTTCCTTACTAGGAATGATTCTTATCACTTTTTTAATCATTTGGGAGATCTCATAAAAACCGGACCGACGCTTACAAATGTGAACGATATCGCTATTCTGATCGCTGATCACCCAGACCGGGATAAGCCTGGTTTGTAAAATTCTCCAGATACAGGTATAAGGATGGCACTGAAATTCTCCAGGGATTTTCGCATCCGTTATTATGAATGCGATGCAAACGGGCACTTAAATAACGCAAATTACCTGCGTCTCATGCAGGAGACCGCAATCGATGCATCATCCGCGGCTGGCTTTGACACTGGTCACTACGACCAAATGGGTAAACGCTGGTTAATCAGGTCGTCCCAGGTAGAATTCCTGATTCCGATTGTAGATAACGATCAGATTCGGATAACTACATGGGTATCAGATATCCGTAGAGCAAGCAGCCAGCGGGTGTACGAATTCCACGATCATATCACAGGCGAGCAAAAGGCGCGCGGTTTTACAGATTGGATTTTCGTGGATGCAAATTCATATTCCCCTGCCAGGATTCCGGAAGAGATTGTCCAAGCTTTCTATCCTGAAGGCGCTCCTCCAAGTTACCCGGACCGGACTTCTCCCCTTCAACAACCTGATCCTCCCAGAGATGTTTTTACATACCGGCGCACGGTAGAGTGGCTGGACATTGATCAGATGGGTCATGTCAATAATGCGGTTTACCTGAATTATTCTACAGAGTGTGGAATGCAAGTACTGGAGGCATATGGATGGCCCTGGGCCCGCATGCGAACATCCGGATTTGGAATTTACATTCACAGATTGCAGGTGCAGTATCTTTTACCGGCATTCTTGGGAGATTCTCTGAATGTTGAAACCTGGGCTTCAGGGATCCGGCGGTCAACGGCAATCCGCCATTATACAATTTCAAGATCAGGCAGCGGGGAACTTCTGGCAAAAATCAATAATTACAGCGTCTGGATAAATTTATCCACCAAGCGCCCAATTCGAATCCCAGCAGATTTTCTGCGAGATTTTTCAACGAACATCGTCGGTTGAACCCAAGTTATTGATCAGCTTGCAGAGGGCTTGGTTCAATTCTCGTATTATTAAACTGGTTCAGGATAAAAATCAGGGCTTACATCACCTAAAAGCGTCCAAAAGTCTGTTTCCTGAGGAGGGCTAAATATCAGCATTAATTTCTGTACTAATTTAGAGGTTTGGATCAATAAAATCCTCTTATAAAAGTTGGTTTAAGATATCTGTAGCGGTGGATAATGAAAAAGCGAACACTATAATTAATACACATAAGAGCACCAAGATCAGGAACAGGCAGCCCAGGACGAACCATAAACAGGTATTTCCACCTTTTCTTGTACTCTGGACAGGAGTTGGGGTCGGGTAATCCTGATATGGAATCGGGTCCGGTTGAGGCAGCACTTCTGGTTCTGTCGTTGGAATAGGTCCAACCGTTTCCTGTTCTTTATCTTCAAACTCAATTATTTGGTCGTGATCAATATCATCCGGGCGAGGAGCTCCGCATTGACCGCAAAAGGCAAAATCATCCGGGATACCAGCTCCACAATTGCTGCAAGTAATCATTTAGTCCTCCTCAAATATTCAATCCAAAATTTCCTATATATTATATTAGGAAATATAAGCAATGATATATTTCTTAACCTGCTGCCAAATTCCAAAGAATAACCGGAAGGATTAAAAGAAATCTTATCCGAAAAAATAAGAAATGCATTTATTTTATTCGTTAAACCAGGTTTTCTTGATTTGGGCAATCAGCTATAATACTCCCCAGAAAAATTATCAAATTTCAACCAATTCAAAAAGGAACGATAATGGTCGAAACCCCATCTGCAATGATTCCATTAGGTACTCAGGCTCCCAAATTCAGCCTCCCTGACACTGTCAGTGGTGAGATACTAAGTCTGGACGAACTAAGAGCCAACCAGGCTACTGTTGTCATGTTCATCTGCAATCACTGCCCTTATGTGAAACATATCCAGACTGGATTGGTACAACTCGTCAACGATTACATCCCTGAGGGGATAGCATTTATCGCAATCAATTCCAATGATGTTACAAGTTACCCGGATGATTCTCCGGAAAAAATGAAAGAATTGGCAGAGCGAATGAAATTTCCCTTCCCTTATCTTTACGATGAATCCCAGGAAGTAGCTAGGGCATACAATGCAGCTTGTACACCTGATTTTTATATTTTCGATGGAGAAATGAAACTGGTTTACAGGGGTCAATTTGATGATTCCCGGCCTAACAGCGGAATCCCTATAACTGGCAAGGATATCAGATCTGCGCTGGACCGGGTTCTGGCTGGTGAACCGGTCGACCCTCACCAGAAGCCAAGTTTGGGCTGCAATATCAAATGGAAAATTTGATAATAAACCTAAGGCGTGTTCAGGTAATGCCTGGGATAAGAACCGAGCATTCGCAGAAATGGCGCCAGTTCTGCCAGATGCTCCAGGGCTCGTTTGCAGTTTAAATCCTGTACATAACCTGCAAAATCGACATAAAACATATATTCCCAGGGCTGACCCTGGATCGGACGCGATTCAATTTTAGTCAGGTCGATATCGCGCAGAGCGAACACACTGAGCGCTTTGAAAAGAGCTCCTGGCTTGTTTGACAGATTAAATACAATTGAAGTTTTGTAATCCCCATCATCGGCACCTTTTACACTCAGTGGTTCCTTTGACATTACAAGAAACCGGGTAAAATTGGCTGGATTATCCTCCATATGCTCGACAAGGATATCCAATCCGTAAACTTCAGCCGCCCTTTTAGAAGCCAATGCTCCGGTGGTTTTATCACCCTTCTCGCGAATCAAACGTGCGCTCCCGGCAGTATCGGCTTTGGCTTCCTGCAGAACCCCCATTCGCATTAGATTACCCTCGCACTGCGCAAGTGCCTGCGGGTGCGAGAATACTCTCTGAATCTCTCCCAGGTTGGTACCCGGTAATGCCATTAAACAGTGTATCACTCGCAAGTGGTATTCGCCGACAATATGCAGGTTATGGCGCAACATGAGGTCAAAGTTGCGGTGGATACTGCCCGCCAGGGAATTCTCGACAGGTATCAGTCCGTGGCTTGATTTCCCAGACACAACCGATTGAAATACATCCTCAAACGTCTGGCAGGGCAGCGAATTGACTCTTTCAGCAAAATATTCAAAGGCTGCCAGTTCGCTGTATGCGCCTGGTTCGCCTTGAAATGCGATCAACCTTGTTTTTTTTGCTTTGATTTTCCCGCCCATTGTCCCTACACGGATGTTAGAAATTTTATAACTACCCTGGTGAATTCGGTCGTCGAAAGCACTTCATTCGCACCGATGTTCAGGTCAGCTGTCCTCGCTCCGGAAGCAAGCGTGCTTTCCACTGCATTCTCGATATCCTTCGCTTCCTCCTCTAAACCCAGAGAATTCCTGAAAAGCATCCCAATTGAGAGAATTGTGCCAACAGGGTTTGCGATATCCCTTCCGGCGATATCCGGCGCGGATCCGTGAATCGGTTCATAGAGTCCGAGAGGAAAACCCAGACGATTCTTGATTTGCCCAATCGATGCGGATGGAAGCAGTCCCATTGATCCAGCCAGCATGGAGGCTTCATCAGTCAGTATGTCACCGAACATATTCCCGGTCAGGATAACATCATAAGTGCTCGGTCTGCTGATCAAATACATAGCAGCTGCATCAACCAGGTTATGTTCAAATTTAACATCCGGATAATCGCTCGCCACATCAGACACCACTTCCCTCCATAATCGCGAGCATTCAAGCACATTTGCTTTATCGATTGAAGTCAGTTTCTTACGGCGTTTCTGGGCTAACTTGAACCCAAGCTGCGCCACGCGGCGTATTTCTGAAGCGCTGTAAACCATGCTGTCAACCGCCCAGACTTCATTATTGACTACCTGACGGTGGCGAGGTTCCCCGAAGTATATACCGCCAGTCAGCTCCCGCACCACAACCAGATCGACCCCTGCAATCCTTTCGGGTCGGATAGGGGAAATTTCCAGTGACCCAGGTAAACTCCTGATCGGGCGCAAGTTTGCGTATAATTCCAGGCTTTTACGAATACCCAATAATCCCTGTTCTGGTCGTACAGGCGCAGTTGGGTCATCCCACTTTGGACCGCCAACCGCGCCTAGCAGAACCGCATCTGCATCTCTGCAGGTTTTCAATGTTTCATCCGGGAGGGCAGTTCCGGTTTTGTCAATTGCAATCCCCCCTATATGATTTTCTTCGGTGTTAAGTGTATGTCCGTATTTCGCAGAAACCGCCTCCAGAACCAGCATCCCCGCGTGTACAACCTCGGGTCCGATCCCATCACCCGGCAATATCGCAAGATTAATATCCATTAACTGGCCCCGGATTTATTCCCCGCCTCCCCGTTAAGCAGTGCATATTCAAAACTATCTTCTAGTGCATTCCAGCTCGCTTCGATAATATTGGTACTCGCCCCAACAGTGCTCCAGCGCTGTTTGCCATTTTTTGTATCTATCAGAACGCGGACGCTCGCACTTGTGCCGCTGTCGCTGTCCAGTATCCGGACTTTATAATCCGCCAGACTTACTGTTGCAAGCTGTGGGTAGTCATTGATTAATGCCTTCCGAAGGGCCGCATCCAGCGCATTGACAGGTCCATTCCCTTCAGCCGCAGTGTGTACAATCCGATCCCCAATTTTCACCTTTACAGTCGCCTCAGAAATAATCCCACGCCCCTGTCGGTTCTCAACCACAACCATAAAATCTACAAGCTCAAATGGTGCGGAATATTCCGGCTGCAGGCGCTGCAGCAATACTTTTACGGAACCTTCGGCACTTTCAAACGTGAAACCACGCGCTTCCAGGTCTTTGATCTGTTCGACCGCTTCACGCGCCTGTTCGTGATTAACGTTTAGGCCATACTGGCGCGATTTATCAATCACATTCCCACGACCGGATAGCTCAGAGACAATCGTTCTCCGATGGTTTCCGACCAGAACAGGGTCAATATGCTGGTAGGAATTGTCATTTTTTAACATCGCCGCTACGTGTATCCCTCCCTTATGAGCAAAGGCGGCTTCCCCCACAAACGGCTGGTGCCTGTCATGGGGAAGATTCGCAATTTCTGCTACCAGGCGAGAGAGTTCGGTAAGTTCCGCTAATTTACCCGGCTCAACACATTCATAACCCAGTTTCAACTGCAGGTCAGCTATAATTGTCACAAGGTTTGCATTTCCAACCCGTTCACCATACCCATTAATCGTTCCCTGGACATGAACCGCCCCCGCCCGAACCCCAGCCAGTGAATTCGCAACCCCGCAACCGCAATCATCATGAGCGTGAACCCCAAGGGGAGTTCTTATTTTGCGTTTAACCATTCGGAATATTTCTTCAATTTCCCAGGGCAAAACGCCTCCGTTGGTGTCACACAACACAATCATATCCGCTCCTCCCTCAACTGCTGCAAGGATTGTGTTTACTGCGTAATCGGGATTGTTTTTATACCCGTCAAAAAAGTGCTCCGCATCGTAGATAACATGCTTACCATTTTCTTTCAAATAGGCTACACTTTCGGATATCATAACCAGGTTATTTCGCAGGGTCGTCTCCAAAACATCTGTCACATGCATGTCCCAGCTTTTACCGACAAGCGTAACCGCTGGCGTGCGGGCGTTTAGAAGAGCCTGCAGGTTAGGATCATCCTCTGGTCGGTTTCCCTTTTTTAATGTCGACCCAAACGCAGTAATTTTTACGTTGCGCCACTCGTATTCCTGCGCTTTTTCAAAAAATGCAGCA
>JBJYWI010000060.1:0-7164 GCA_046259385.1 Anaerolineales bacterium | reverse complement strand
TTTGTAGGTATTCTCCCGTTTTTATCGGTTTGCTTTTTCAGCGCATAAGAAGAAAAATCACAACCAGTAATATTGGTTGCATGGGTTACTGCGTTATTTATCCCCACCCAAACATCAAAATTCGGGGCATGAACTGTTGAAATTGACTCTCCAACAGCAATTAACCGGTAAGAATCTTCGACAACATCAAAAACGAAAGCCCTTGTGTAGAGCTCACCAACTTCTATGATCAGGTGGGGATAACCAAGATTTGTTAATTTGGAGGATATTCTTTTATTATTCTTAATTAAACTTTCGAACAACTTAACCCGCTCAATTTGTTTATTTTCTGCTTTTTTTATAAAAATTTTCCGGGGGACGAGAGTGCACTGAGAAAATAGATCACAGGATGGAATTGTATTCTCAATGCAATCAATCTGAAAATTCCTTTTATTATTAAGTGACTGAATAATCTGCAGTCCAGTTGGGTGATTCCCCTCAAGGATTTTGCTCGCTGATTCGCGGATGACTGTCTTAGATATTTCGGTAGCAGATATGATTCGCATAATTTAGCAAAACAAGTGACTGAGAGTTTACACCTATTAAAAAAATGCAGTCCAGCAAACAAAATGGAACATGCTCGATTCTGAAATAACAACCAAGAATCGCGCCAAAGTGACTAATTAAAACGTCATGGTTTCTACAAAAATGCACAACCTAAATTCAAATATAATCAAGATTGCAAGATGCATGCCCTTGATTCAGGGTAAAACCAATTAATAACTACCGAAATTCAAAGATTTTTTTTGATTCGATAGAGATTTATGAAAAATTTAAGAATATGACAAGTCACAGGATATTTTTATGTCTTATATAACTTTCAGGTGTCATAAATGAATACTACACTTATATTCCGACAATAACGCTTACATGCATAAAATCCATTATTTGGGTCATATTTATTCAGATCCCAATAGAATAGAAGACATTGGAGCTAATGATGAAAGATTCAATTATCACAATAGATGGGAATGAAGCAACCGCTTATGTAGCGCATAAATTAAGTGAAGTTATCGCTATATACCCAATTACACCATCTTCCTCAATGGGGGAATTCGCTGATGAATGGTCAGCTTTAGGAAGGACAAACATCTGGGGTACTGTCCCACTTGTCATTGAAATGCAATCTGAGGGTGGGGCAGCCGGTGCAGTCCATGGCGCACTGCAAACGGGATCATTGACGACAACATTCACCGCCTCGCAAGGTTTGCTGCTCATGATTCCAAATATGTATAAGATAGCCGGTGAATTGACTCCGGCTGTATTTCATGTTTCTGCCCGGTCCGTTGCTGCACAGGCGCTGTCCATTTTCGGCGATCACTCTGATGTAATGGCCACCCGAGCAACCGGATTCGCTTTATTAGCGTCCGGATCCATTCAAGAAGCACAGGACATGGCTTTGATCGCCCACGCCTCAACATTACAAGCTCGGGTTCCATTCGTACATTTTTTTGAGGGATTTAGAACTTCACACGAAATTAATAAAATAAAACAAATCAGTGATGATCAGATCCGGAAGATGATTCAGGATAAATGGGTCCAGGCACATAGAGCTCGCGCCCTATCACCTGATCACCCAGTTATCCGTGGCACAGCTCAAAACCCGGATGTATTTTTCCAGGCACGCGAATCAGTAAATCCTTACTACAATGCTTGCCCGGGGATAGTTGCGGAAACAATGAAAAAATTCGCTGAAGTCACTGGAAGAGAATATAAATTATTTGAATATACAGGCGCCCCGGATGCTGACAAGGTTATTGTGATAATGGGTTCGGGTTCTATAACAGCAACCGAAACCACTAAGTACTTATCGAATCTGGGAAAAAAGGTCGGGGCAATTACAGTTCATCTTTACCGCCCATTTTCTGCACAACACTTCCTGAATGCGCTTCCCAAAACAGTCAAAACAATAGCCGTTCTCGATAGAACCAAGGAACCGGGCAGTTTAGGTGAACCGCTTTATCTTGATGTTGTCAACGTCATTTCAGAAGCTTCATTTACCGAAAAGCCGCCAACTGTTATAGGAGGCCGCTACGGACTTTCATCCAAAGAATTCACACCCGCAATGGTGAAAGGAATTTTCGATGAAATGTCGAAAGAGGAACCAAAACGCCATTTCACTGTCGGGATCACAGATGATGTGACCAATACCAGTATTGAATTTGATGCTGAATTCAATATCGAATCTCCCGAAACTGTTCGTTGTGTTTTCTGGGGCTTGGGTGCAGATGGAACTGTTGGCGCAAATAAAAACTCGATCAAAATTATTGGAGAAGAAACCGACAATTTTGCCCAGGGATTCTTTGTATATGACTCCCGAAAATCGGGGGCTGTCACAATATCCCACTTACGGTTCGGACCTGATCCGATAAAAGCTCCCTATCTGGTTGATAAAGCCAATTTTGTCGCATGCCATCAGTTTACCTTCCTAGAGAGATTCGACGTTCTCAAATTCGCCATGCCGGGCGCTGTTTTTCTTCTGAACAGTATTTACGGTCCTGATCAGGTCTGGGATAAACTGCCACGCGAAACACAGGAAGCAATTCTAGAGAAAAAATTGAAGTTTTACGTAATTGATGCCTATGAAGTCGCCGAGAAAACCGGAATGGGAAAACGTATCAACACAATCATGCAGACCTGCTTCTTTGCCATCAGCGGCGTATTACCTCGCGAACAGGCGATTGCTGAGATAAAAACGGCGATCAAGAAAACCTACGGTAAAAGGGGAGAAGCAGTAGTACAGAGAAATTTTGAAGCCGTAGATAATGCATTGGACAATCTTCATGAAGTTGAAGTTCCAGGAGAAGTGACCAGCACAACTACTCGCCGTTTACCTGTCCCTGCGGAAGCCCCAGAATTTGTCCAGGAAGTCCTTGGGACAATCATTGCAAGAGATGGGGACAGCCTGCCGGTCAGCGTGTTCCCAGATGACGGAACTTACCCGACATCCACAACAATGTGGGAGAAACGTAATATCTCCCTTGAGATCCCTGCATGGGAACCAGATCTCTGCATCCAGTGCGGAAAATGTGTTTTCGTCTGCCCGCATGCAGTCATTCGTGAAAAGGTTTATGATGCATCTTATCTTGAAGATGCTCCCGATGGCTGGGAAGCAGTTGAAGCCCGATGGAAGGAATTTCCGGGTAAAAAATACACCCTGGCTGTTGCACCTGAGGACTGCACAGGATGTGGTCTATGTATTGAAGTATGCCCGGCGAAAGATAAAAGCCAGGTCGGGCGTAAGGCGTTAAATATGGCAGACCAACCGCCAATACGCGAGCGTGAACGCAATAAGTGGGAATATTTCTTGAAAATCCCAGAGGTAGACCGTACCCAAATAAGCCTGAAAACAGTTAAGAATTCCCAGTTATTGACCCCACTTTTCGAATTCTCAGGCGCGTGCGCTGGATGCGGCGAAACGCCATATGTAAAACTGCTCAGCCAGTTATTTGGTGACCGGATCATTGTCGCAAATGCGACCGGATGCTCCTCAATTTATTGTGGGAATCTTCCAACAACCCCCTGGGCGAAAAATAGGGAGGGTCGCGGACCCGCCTGGTCAAATTCGCTTTTTGAAGACAATGCTGAATTCGGGTTAGGGATGCGATTGACAGTCGATAAGCAGATTGAATATGCGCGTGAATTACTCCCTGGTTTTGCCGGCGTATTAGAGACTGGTCTCGTCGATGAACTGTTAAACGCTGATCAGACCAGTGAAGAAGGTATTAAAAAACAACGTGAAAGAGTTGCTACCCTCAAACAAAAGCTCAGCACCTTGGATAATCCAAAAGCGCGTGATTTGTTGAGTCTTGCTGATATGCTGGTTCGCAAGAGTGTCTGGATACTCGGCGGTGACGGATGGGCATACGATATTGGTTACGGCGGACTTGACCATGTTCTGGCGTCTGGACGAAATGTGAATGTCCTGGTTATGGATACAGAAGTTTATTCAAACACCGGCGGACAGGCTTCTAAAGCTACCCCAAGAGCCGCGGTAGCAAAGTTTGCAGCCCAGGGCAAAGGATTGCCAAAGAAAGATCTTGGGATGATTGCGATGGCGTACGGTTATGTTTATGTCGCACACGTGGCATTCGGAGCAAGCGACCAGCAAACTCTGAGTGCTTTTCTGGAAGCTGACGCGTATGATGGTCCTTCGTTGATTATTGCTTACAGCCATTGTATTGCGCATGGTTTTGATCTCAGAAACGGATTGGAACAGCAAAAACTGGCGGTTCAATCTGGAGCATGGCCTCTCTACCGCTTCAATCCTGCGTTAATCGATGAAGGAAAAAACCCGTTAAAGATCGATTCAAAAGCGCCCACAATCCCGGTTAGTAAATACGCCTACAATGAAACCCGGTACAGGATGCTCTTACAGAGCAATGAACAACGAGCTGAAGCGCTTATGAAGCTGGCTCAAAATGATGCAAAAAACCGCTGGGATTTATACAAGCAGATGGCTGCAATGCACTATAACAGCCAGCAGGAAGAACAGGAAGAATAACTTTCTGCGGACATGAAGCTGCATTAATTCTGGCAAAATTACAACATATAAAGGAAAATGAATATGGTTGATCTCACGACATCATACCTAGGATTACAATTGAAAAACCCGGTCGTTGCTTCCTCATCGCCGCTTTCCCAAAAAGTCGAAACCACCTTGAAATTACAGGATGCAGGCGTTTCCGCCATTGTAATGTACTCGCTTTTTGAAGAACAAATCATGCGCGAAAGTTTAATCCACCATGAGGACTTGATGCGTGGTACAGATTCTTTTGCTGAAGCACTGGATTATCTGCCGGATTTCGGTCAGTATACAATCGGACCAGATACCTATATCGACCATTTGAGTAACATTAAAAAGGCGCTGGAAATTCCGGTAATCGGCAGCCTGAACGGTGTTTCAAACACGGGTTGGATTGAGTACGCCCAGAAAATTGAAGACGCAGGAGCGGATGGGCTCGAATTAAACATCTATTATCTGCCAACAGATATCAATCTAACCAGCAGTGAATTGGAGGAACAATATCTGCGCCTGGTAGGTGGCGTACGGGATAAAGTCAAAATCCCTTTGGCTGTCAAATTAAGTCCTTTCATTACTGCGCTGCCAAATTTTGCCAAACGCTTGCAGGAGACAGGCATAAATGGATTGATTCTATTCAACCGCTTCTATCAGCCGGACTTTGACCTGGAAGAATTGGAAGTTGTTCCAAATTTGATCCTGAGCGATTCAGATGAAATGCGACTTCCGTTGAGATGGATTGCGATCCTTTACGGTCGTATTCAGCTAGACTTTGCACTTACAAGCGGTGTCCACACCGCACAGGACGTCCTTAAAGCAGTCATGGCTGGCGCAAGCGTGACTACGATCGCATCCGAATTCCTACAAAACGGAATCGAAAGTGCCGCGCATATAATCTCCGAAATGAAAGGGTGGATGGTGGAGCATGAATACGATTCGATAAACCAGATGAAAGGGAGTATGAGCCAGGGTGCTGTAGCGGTACCGCAAAAATTTGAACGCGCAAATTATATGAAAGTGCTGAGTTCTTATTGAGCAAGAATTGGAAATTTTCTGAAATAGCTGAAAAACAATAAACCCCCGAAATTTATACTTTCGGGGGTTTATTGTTATCGATTTAAAAATAAAATGGAGAGGATAACGGATTAATTTAAGAAGGAAAGTCTATATTGCTATTCAGACCAGGATTACTGTACATTCTTATATTAATTCTGGGCTGACTGCTGGCTTTGAGACTGTTTCTTGAACCGGTAAATAATCCGGCCGCGTGTTAAGTCGTAAGGGGAAATCTCGACCTGAACACGGTCTCCCAGTAATATCCGGATGTAATATTTTCTCATTTTGCCCGATGGGTACGCCAGAATTTCATGATCATTGTCAAGCCGCACCTTAAACTGAGTGCCCGGGAGCGCTTCAATTACAGTTCCTTCAACCGTAATTTTTTCTTCGACTTTAGCCATTATCTCCTCCAAATTGCAAACATTTCTTCGTTCACTACGAATGATTCGTTGTGACGGATAATAAGATATTGATTATCTATTGTTGTAATAATTACGGCGTTTCATCCGTCTGATCGATTTTTTCTTATTAATTCTGCGCAATTCGCTCTTTGAGACAAACCAGCGCTTACGCCGAACTGTACTCAATACCCCACTCTTGGCAACTCTCTTTCGAAACCTTCGAAAGAGTTGTTCTTGAGATTCATTAGGTTTGAGTGTTACCGTTGTCAAAAATATCACCTCCTTTTTAGGTAAATTTTCTGTAAGTAATAAATCAGCAATATTGCCACTATCCAATAAACAAAAAAGCTGGCGATCGCGGGCCAGCCAAGTTATTTCAGATAGTAAAACTTATCTATTTTATTTGACTAAAGGCTCTCTCCTTACAACTATTTACTAATAGCATTGGCAAAAGAGCTAACCAGCGATTCCGGTAAATTATAGCCGATAAAACCTTAACCGTCAAATTTCTAATGATAAAACAAATAAAAAAGTCCCTTGGCAATGACCTACTCTCCCAGGGGGCTACCCCCCAAGTACCATCGGTGCTGACGGTCTTAACTACCGGGTTCGGGATGTTACCGGGTGTACCTCCGTCGCTCCAATCACCAAGAGACTTCTTTATACAGAATAGGAAAAATTACTTCAACTTTTGTTGAATAAACGTGACAAGTCTCGAGTTCTCCGCATCACGAGTAAAGCCCTCGGCCATTAGTACGGCTTAGCTGAACGCATTGCTGCGCTTACACATGCCGCCTATCAAGCAGGTAGTCTTCCTGCGGCCTTACTCTCTTAGCGAGATGAGGGATCTTATCTTGAGGCAAGCTTCCCACTTAGATGCTTTCAGCGGTTATCTCTGCCGGACATAGCTACCCAGCGATGCCGTTGGCACGACAACTGGCACACCAGCGGTCCGTCCACCCCGGTCCTCTCGTACTAGGGGCAGCTCCTCTCAAATCCCTTACGCCCACAGCGGATAGAGACCGACCTGTCTCACGACGGTCTGAACCCAGCTCGCGTACCGCTTTAACGGGCGAACAGCCCGACCCTTGGGACCTTGTCCAGCCCCAGGATGCGATGAGCCGACATCGAGGTGCCGAGCGA
>JBJYWI010000059.1:0-24203 GCA_046259385.1 Anaerolineales bacterium | reverse complement strand
GCTGTGCAACTCCATGCAGCAGCGTTCCGAGGTTCGTTAAGATTTTGCATTCTTGAGGCTATCGGTTTCTATAAACTCTCGCGCTCCGCCCTTCCGACATGCATAGGTAATGTCAGAAATTCTTCTAAAAAGCCCTGGTTTTAGATAACAATAAAATTAGAAGACGCTAAACCCACCAATAAGAAATCCACCTTAAACACAAACAGAAGATACGATAATGCTCACTGGAAAGCAATGTATCTTGACCGCCCACCGGTAAATAAATTTTTACCAATAAGATTTGAACCAGTATTTTTCATCAATAAATTGAAATCAAAATGCCTGTCTGATAATTTGATCTGCCCTTTCAACCTTTCCTGAGAATCCACTGGATCAAGATAAAAAAATAACCGGCGTGATGGCCGGTTTCGCTACTGGCTAACCTTGGGGTATCGTGAAGATAATTGACAAAAAGCGACCATTTTTACCCCAAGGATCAATGCCTCCATCATCTGATCCAATAGTGAGTATGTTGGATGACTAAAATAACCTTATTGCACCCTCCAGTCGTTATTATTCTAGTTTTTCCGTTGGTCGAGATTTACGAACGTTTTACCTTGCTTGTCCCATTGATAATTATAGATGAATCGACCTCGAAATACTAGTACTTTTTTCCTACTCTAATAAACGAGCACTTGTACTATTTGTTACATTTCTTAAGGTTTCTGTTGATCAGTCAATTGTCCGTGTTCATTCTTTTTGCTGTCCCGCAATATATGAAGTTTATCCGCGCGTGAGTAAGGGTTTTCGTGATGCGAATGCACCAGCCAGCAGGTTGCGGGGTTATAATTGACAAAATTGATCAGGCATAGTAACATTTTGCCGCTCGCTACCTTGGCGAAGTAGCTCAGTTGGCAGAGCAGAGGACTCATAAGCCTTGTGTCGTGGGTTCAAGTCCCACCTTCGCCACTATTCGAAAATTGCCTTCCTTCCATTGGGAGGCTTTTTCATTAGGAAAGATGAAATCTGGATTAATCCATGTGGGAAGTAGCTCAAACAGTTTTCTTTGATAATTAACCATTTGCAATGCTTGATTCATACAGGGAGTTGAGGTGATGCAGGCACAGAGAAGAATCTATTTGCTGGTCGTTATTGGTGTGATGATCCTTTCCAATTGTGGTCTGATCAGCACCTCCAACTCCGACCAGGCAGCCCTGGATTCCTTGCGCGATGCGGGTTCCGACCTGACCAAAATCCACCCCTTTGATTTTTACCTCTATCATGATAAAGAATCGGGTGCCCGGAAAATCTGTGATGCGTTAACAGCTCAAGGTTTTCAAGTCGAAGTGCGTGAAGGAGCCGTTCAGGGAGAATGGCTCTGCTTGGCTTCCCTGAGCTTCGTCCCATCTATTCAAAAATTGTCTGATTTGAAATCGACCTTCGAGGATTTGATTTCGATCTATGGGGGAGAATACGATGGTTGGGAGACAGTGGTGATCCCCTGACCAGTAATCCATTATCACACATACATTTGCTACACCGTGCTTTTTACCCCGCCAATCTTGCACTGGCCTCCTCGATCGCATGCGGACTTCCAATCAAGCCCAGGCGATCATTTGGCTGCAGCACGGTCTCACCGTGGGGGATCATGACTGTGTTTTCCCGCTTCAGGCTGAGGATCAGCACATCGCCGGGCAAGCGAATTTCACCAAGGCGTCTGCCGGTGAACTGGGGATTGCTCACCCTGATCTCTGTGACATCAATATCCTCTGCCTGGTGGATGAGCACGTCAAATGCGGTCGGATAACGGATGGCGCCTTCCAAGGCCATGGCGGTTGCTAATTCTGGCTGCACGACCATAATGCCGAGCTTCTTCAGGTCAGGGATTAAATCCACATCCGAAATCCGGGACACGATTAATGGAATATCATACTTCTGCTTCCCGAGCTGGCAGATTTCCCTGGTTTCATCTGAATTTGCGGTCAGGTCAATCAACACCCGTGCCTGCCCCGCGCCGGCTTCTTCAAGGGCATGATCAAAATCATCACAACGATCGACAATCCCGGCTCCGAGGTTACGTAATGCCCCAACCCGGCTGTGATCCTGGCAGATTACATAGATGGGCTCATTACCAGGTTTGAGCTTTTCGATAAGATATTCTGTCAGCTGGTCCTGCCCAGCGATGATGATTCCTTTTCGTGTGTTCTGCTCATCTCTGGGATAGATGCGGTTAAATAGAAATGGAGCTACGGTGCAGGTGATGATCGCCAGAAGGATGATATCTGAATTCACCGTCTCACTGATCAAGCCCATACCTAATGCGATTGAAGATGCGGCGATGATTAAAGACAGCCTGGAGGAGAGAAGCATGCCGCCGCTGATGGATTGTCTCCAATTAAATTGAAATCTTAAAAGTAAGGCAGGGACGATTTTTACAATAAAGGCGATCACGATCAGCCAGAAAAGCAGGATCAGTCCTGCTGTCGATGCGAAAACAGCCTGTAAATTAAAGCGGACTCCCACCATGATGAAGAAAATAGGGATAAAAAAACCGTAGCCGATCGCATCCAATTTATCCTTTGAGGTTTCATCTTGCTTCCCGGAGATCAGGCTGGCAATTGCACCTGCCAGGAAGGCTCCTAGGATCACCTCGACCCCAAATGCTTCTGCAAGGACTACCCACGCCACCATCAGGGCAAATGCTCCCCTGATCCTAATTTGGGAGGTCGCACTGGATAGGTTGTCCAGAACCTGCTGGAGGCGACTGCCCCGTGACGCACGCAGCGATAAACGAGCGGCCAGAATGAATATCAGCAATAGCGCTGGGATCAGGAGCAGGTCCAGCGTCAAGCCACTGCTCAAGACCGCGATGAAGATGGTCAGCAAAATCAGAGAAGCGAAATCGGCGATGGAAGAAGCGACCAGGAGGTATTGTCCATAGGATTTATTGATCAGTTCCCGCTCTTTCAATACCGGGACAACCACTCCCAGGGAGGTGGTGCTCAGGATCAACCCGAGGAGCAGCGGATTCTTTGTGAGGCCTGTGGGAATGAGGAGTGTTGTTGTACCAAACGATATCAATAGTGTCCCCAGGAAAATAAAAATTCCGATCGGGAGCGCCTGAATCAATTTATTCTGATTGGATTTTGTGAGGCGGGTTGGATTGAGGAGATCTAAATCCAGTTCCAAACCGGATAAGAACATCAAATATGCAAACCCGAACTCGGCAAGGAAGGTAAGGATCGGAGAAGGCTCAATCAGGTTGAATCCACTGCCGCCGATGATGATTCCAGCTAGAATTTCATACACGACAATAGGGATACCCAGCTTGCCCAGACGATTGGAGAGAACGGGGATGATCGCAGCCAGCCCCGTGATGATTAATAAAGCGATCAGTACATTGGTATGCATAGTAATTTCAATAGATCCTATGAGAAATATAGAATCGTTCGTTGGTGCGCAGGCAAATCGTTAATTTTTCGAAGGATTTGACGCCATTAATTTTGACGCTATATCCTACCAGATAAATTTATTGATTTCAGGGGACTAATGGAAATGTATTCCGGGACATATTTCCTTAGATCAATAATCCTGACCCAAGGAATGGGAATGGTTTTCGACCAGGAAAGGTTGGAAAATCGTTTAACCATTACCGGAAGAAAACGAAATCTTTAGGTTCAAGATCATAGAGGATACGCAATCAGGATAGGAAAATCTTTCATCGCGGGTTTCAATACGGATTTATCTGTTATGTGCTGCAAGACAAAAAAATTCCCCTAAGTATTTTCGATCGGGGGGGGGTACCTGATTCAATTCTGATATATAATAATCAAAATTTTTGATTCCTCGGTATATAATCATAGAGGAGCACAGATGTCATTTGAAACTTTGATTATTTGGGTTCTGGTTGGAGCAATAGCTGGAATTATTCTAGATACGTTGATGGGTGGCATGCGCATAGGCACAGGTGGGGCAATTTTAATTGGGATTGTAGGCGCGATGATCAGTGGTTGGGCGTTTGATGCATTCGGAATTCAACTGCTCAGTGGCCTAATTGGCAACATTGTAGAGGCATTAATCGGCGCTGTCGTATTACTTCTAATTTTTGGCGTTTTCCGCAGGTATTGAATCCAGGCACCTGCTGTTTTTCCGATTTTCAGCTGGAAACGAGCTTACATTCTCAAGTATTGCTTGCTCTCTTTAACGTGTTGGCATTGATCCATGACTGGATATGTTCCTCGGCAGCATGCACAATCGTTTCTGATTGCTTCAACATCGAACGCGGTTGCTCTATTTGAAGGACTCTCTGATAGCGTTTGAGTAAGATTTCTACTACGCTGAATATTGTGTAATCATCCATATCGTCTAACTGGGGGAGGGATTCGAATTTTTCCAACCAGAAAGGCACCACGCCCCAATTAAATGGACACCCAGGGGGAATGTCATACCTCCCTTTTGGATAGGAGAATACTAATCCTCCCCGGACTTGAGTGATACTTGGGGAACGATTGAGTAAATCTTGGGGTAGTGTATTGATCGTCTCCGAAACCAGGTCTGCAGATTTCTGCCACTGGTCTTCAAAAACAACCTCTAATGCCTGAACTTCATGTTGTTTACTCGTAATAAATTTTCGATTGGTTTGAATCTGCGACCACTTACCATCCTCCCATCGGATCAACCCTTTCAGAAATATTACCTCGAAAACCCAAATTCCTTTAGACCCAACAACGATGATGTCTGTGTTCGTTCCTGGCCCAAATTGCAAACCGTACAAAATGTACGCATCGTCTTCTAAAGAAAGCAAACGGGAAATAAAATGATACTCACCTGAGGCATTTGGATGGGGTTTCTTGTCGGGTAACGTGCCAATCAGGCTCTGCTTCCAAATTGGCAATAGCGGGTTAACTAAACCTAATTTAAGGGGGTTTTGGGGTGGAGGTGGTTTAACGTGCTCTCTTTGCCAGATCCATAAGATAATAATGATTGCCCATCCTGTGAGACCACCCAGGATAAGCAAAGGAGAAAAACAAAAGAGAGGACCACGGAAATCACCAATTTCATTGATCAGGAGCAAACCAGGCAATACAAGGATACCAAGTAGGACCAGGATTGATGACATCCAAATGCCAACGCGTAATTTCCTTGAAAAATCGGATTTTCTTGTAACGAAACTTTCAGCATCTTGTTCATATCTCGCGCGCTGTTGCGCATAGATATCTAATAAGGGTTTTCTCCATTTGCTTAGCAGTTCATTTTCGGCGGTTTGAACCCAAACATATGATTCAACAATGTCTGAAACCTGATTATCAACAATTTGCATAATTTTTACTTACTCATGAATTGGACCAATGTCCTCGGATGGGGGTGAAATTTACAAAAAAATTATCATACAACAAGTAGATTGCCTATTTTTCTTCATCTGTGAGATACCGATCCAGGTAGATTGATCGAAGCTCATCAATAGACTTCAGATCACCTTTCTGATCAAGAAAATACCAGCGCTGCCAACCATTTGCTGGTTTATTGCCGGCAATGTGCTTTGCAGTTTGATGTATCGATCCGATAAAATCATTAAACTTCAGGGAGCTATCTGCTCTAATGATTGCAACTCTTTTTTTATCACGTTCGAAGAAAAGTGGTTGACCAGGGGCTAACAATCCGGCTTCGATTAATCTCCCGAACGGGACTCGTTTCTGGTTGCGTTTTATATCCATAACCTTGAATATCTCTGGGTCATTCGCCTGTGGCTGAATTGAATCGAGCCGATCTTGGGCTAATTTTACATATTCTGCTTGCTGCTCAATACCAATCCAATGGCGTTCAAGTTTCTTTGCAACAGCCCCGGTGGTTCCGGTGCCAAAAAAAGGATCGAGGATAATATCGCCCGGGTTCGATGTTGAGACGATGATCCTAAAAAGCAAGGCTTCTGGTTTTTGAGTAGAATGGGCTTTCTTGTTGTCTTTTTTGATTCTTTCGGGTCCAGTGCATAACGGTATTAACCAATCGCTGCGCATCTGGAGACCATCATTGAGGTTTTTCATGGCATGATAATTGAAGGTATATTTTGAATTCTTTTGCTTACATGCCCATATTAAAGTTTCGTGGGCATTTGTGAACCTGACACCCCGAAAATTCGGCATAGGGTTGGTTTTTACCCAGAGCACATCATTCAAGAACCAATATCCCAAATCCTGCATCAAACCACCCAGCCTGTATATATTGTGATATGACCCGATCACCCAAATAGCCCCCTGCTCCTTCAAGACTCGCCTGCATTCTGACAACCAATCCGATGAGAATTTGTCGTAAGCTGCATAATCGGGGAATTGATCCCACGCATCATCCACACCATCCACCAAGGTTTGGTTTGGTCTCCACAGCTTTTGGTTCAACTGCAGATTATATGGAGGATCAGCAAAAATCAGATCGATTGATTCATCCGGGAATGATTTCAGAATATCAATACAATCACCTTGAAGAATTTGATCAAGTGGTAGATTTTTGGATACCATTTATGAAATCTGGTTTTTTCTTACGAAGGTCGTATTGGTTTATTACGCCAGAAAAATTATACCCCGCACTTATGTAAAAATTTCAAGATGATTTGAGGGTTGTTAGTCAAATTATTGTGCTGCTGGTTCTCCAATATAAAAGCTGTAGATGGAATAATCGTTAGAAAATAAATAGAGAAAATCTTCTAGAATGATCCCTGAATGGTATTCTGGAATATCTGTTAACAACACTTCGCTGACTGGTTCGCTGGAATTCGAAAAGTATAGCTTACAATCCACTGTTCGAGTATCTTGAAAACCGGTGCAATCAGTAAGTGAAGATTTTTCTAAGTCTGTGGAGATTATAGACTGGGGATCCCAATCAAGCAGGTGTGTTCCCAGCAAATTTCCACTCGCATCCATCCACACAAGGTTGACCCCTCGCCCTGAATAACTAGATGGATAGTATAACCAGATTATGCCGCTTGAATCTACGTCGGCTCCGAGCGGTGGTCTTAAAGTTGTGTTCTCTTCACTGACAGTTCCCTCGCTTAATATCTGGATACCAGATTGTCCCATCTCCCACTCGCTAACGGAGTGCAAGGATCTGAAGAAATTTTGGCCGTTATCTGAGAAAAAATACTCGTCGATCTTATTGGAGGAGTTAAAATCGATGATTTCGCCATTGGAAGTTTGGAAGAGATCACCGGCGAGTGATATGAATTTTCCATCGTGACTGAGCCGTAAATCATCATAAAAATCTCGCGTCTCGACCATAGATATCCAAAGATTTTCACCTTCACTTGAAACAGCCTGGATATAGGCTTGGCTGTAATTGGTGACCACATAGTAAATATTGCCTTCAGGTCCTAACACGAATCCATTTGCAGGGATCGTTGCAGCATCGGATTGAAAACGCCATGCAACTCCATTTCGATTGATTGCATTCAACCCCCCATCAGTATCTAACAAAAATAACATGCTATTATCATCAACCAGTGGTGGCTGTCCTGGAGCAGCTTGCAAGGTTTGTTCTGTAAGTATGTCACCACTTGAATTAAAAACATATAGTATAAGGTCTTCAGACACATAGACGATCGTCCCGTCAGATAATACTTCCGGATAGATATCCAGGGAAGCACTTCGTCCGGTGGGACTTATTTCATGGAAGGGAGGTGCAGGCAATTTAATAATATTTTGTAATTCACCGTCAGGATTAAGAATATGAAACCGATCGTCACCGGTTGCTACATACAATTGTCCTTGAACATCTTTATGTAGATTGAGAATGCCTCCTTCGGAAACATTTGTATTGTAGATCCATTGAAGTCCATATCCAGAGGGCATGCTCGATCCAGGAGACTGGGTCTCAGGACTGATCGATGTTGAAACTTCCTGTTTATTATCTGTGATCTCAAAAAGGTATCCTTCTTCAGTCGCGATAAAATGGCGATCATTGAGATTAAAACCCCCCAGAACTGGTCCATAGTTTCCGATGTGAAAATCCCAGAGTGGTTCTTCTTCACTAGGATTAATTTCCGCGCAATCTGTTATAGTTGAATTGAATGACCCTCCACCACATACAAGAGATGAAAGATCATCTTGATAATCAACCAGCGTACTGTTGCTGGATTTGATGGAACTCGTACCAAGGAATTGATCTTGATTTGAAACCCAAATTACACGTGTGTTTCCACCTGGAGTTGTGAACATTAGCCAGGAATTGCCATTCTGGTCTACTCCAACCTCCGCTGGAGATACAAATTCACTGAACCCAGATGAATCCCAATCGTAAATATCAATGGTTTCAATTGAATTTTCAACTTGTGTCCATTGGATAATCTTGTGTCCAGACACCAAGTAGTTATTTCCATTATCACCTGAAAAAAATCGATTTACATCGAGATCGTAATCGAGCTCAAGCAACTCGCCAGTTGTGGATGAGAAAACATCATCCTTGAGATAGACATAATTACCATCCAGACTCGGGACAGGGTTTTCAAAGAAAATACGTGTATTTGCTTCGGTTGCCCATATCCCTTCGCCGTCCGGGTTGACCGCTTGAACGAAGCCTTTGGATACTGTACCAACTGTATAGAAGATATTTCCATTCGGTCCGATAGATGGTCCAGAGTGGGCTCGATCCCCAGCTTCAGTTTGGAAATGCCAAATCAGCTCCCCTTCAGGGGAAAGTTTATTGAGTCCACCTGCTGAGTCCGCGACATAAATATTATTATTCGGATCAACAGCGGGTGATCCTACCGCACCTGAGGCTAATTCCGATTGCCAAATAAGATCTCCATTGAGCCCGATTGAATATACTGTCCCTCCCTGGGATGCGATGAAAAGATTTTCTGAATCTGATGCATGCACAGGACCACCTGCAAATCCACTTTCATCATCAAATTCCCACACGACGGATGGATCATATGATATCGAAATACTTGTTTCTTCAATCAACGAATTATCCGTGGGTGGCACTTCGGATTCGATAATTGTCCTACTCACTCCGGATTGACTTTCCTGATCTGAATTAACTAATATATTTGATAGATTGGATTGGTCTGCATAATCTAACAGGATTAAGGCTCCCATACTCAGGATGAAAAAGACTCCAATCATTGTTAGGCCAATTTGCAGGGGTTTAATTCGAAAGAATTGTACTGCTGGGTGCCAGATATAATTATCGATCCACATCCCAAACTTTATTCGAGACTCAGTGAATAAACTCTTTCGAGAGACTTTCGACAAGCCCATATTCTGGCGTAATCCTTCACCAATCAAGTTAAACCCTAAGACAGTAATGAATATGGTTGTCCCAACAGCTACCATTGCCCATGGTTTGGTGAGAGTGACCCATGAGGTAGCAAGCATTTGACCGAGCTCTGGTGCTCCACTGATCCGCCGGGCAACAAAATCACTCGTTTCGACCCAAACATCTCCGCCAATGTAATAACCAAGAAAACCCAGGCCTGCTGTGAGCATGAGGGTACTGCTGATTTCGAACGCAAATAGCATCAGCAGCATAGGCCCGATCTGCTTTAGGATGTGGTTGGAAAGAATCTGCTTGTTAGAAGCTCCAATTGCACTTGCTGCCTCCACGTAAATTTGACCCTTAACGATACGGGTTTGTTCTCTTACCTGTAAGGCTGTATCAACCCAACCTGTCAGCGATAAACCAATAATGAATGCCCAGATACCGAGTTCAACACCAACGATTGCAATCGCTCCCAGGGCAACCAACAGCACAGGTAAAGCTAGAGCGATTTGAATTAATCCATTAAGCAATCGATTTGTTTTCCCGGTGAACCATCCTGCAGATAAACCAATTGCCACCCCTAATATCAACCGTACTATTGCGACTACAAAGACCATGACCATCGTTGGCCGAATACCCCACAGAAGCCTGGAATAAAGGTCCCTTCCGAAACTGTCAGAACCAAGTGGATATCCCGGTGTGCCGATATCAAATGGTGGGATGTACCAGGTGCCATTGATCATGGTGATATTTATTTCCTCAGCAGGATCTTTTGGGGCGATGGTCGGTCCGATGACCGCAAGGATCGCGATAATCGCTACAAGTAAAATTCCAGCAGCAAGCGGCCAATTCCGGGTTTTTCGGGGTACAGTTTCGTTTCGATTCTCTGCGTTGTTCAAACTATCACTCCGGTCATATTAAAAGCTTAATACTAGCCGATAGAAGCAGCACTTCTCAGGCGAGGATCTATATATCGCACTGCAACTGCTGCCACAAAGTCAGTAAATAGGAATAAAGCTGCAATTAATGTCAAAACTGTTGCCATCACTGGCGGATTAAGAAAAAGTGGAGAACCCTGGGAAGAAGTAAACTCAGCAGGGACTAAGGTCCACCCTAAGAGACGACCCAAGCCTGGCCAACGAAACAACCATTCAATCATTATTAATTCACCGACCAGGAACCTTTGTAATCCAGCGACAGTCAATATTACAGGTGCCAACACATTTCTTAATGCAAAATGGAGCCGGATAGATCGCCAGGTTCGACCCATACTGCGTCCTGCAATTACATACTGCTTGCCTAACTCTGCGGATAGCACTCCTGCGGTAACCTGCGCCAGCTGGAAAGTTGGTCTTGCCATTAAAGCCAATACCGGGAGTACCAGGTGCGCATCCCACCCAAACCCACTGAGAGGCAGGGGTATATTGGTTTCTGGGCCTCTCCATAAAATGTAGAAAATCAAACCAATGATCAATAAGCTGCCAATATAAAAACTCGGCATCGCCAATCCAACAGTCGATAATATTGTCAACCACCTCGATACGCCTGCTGGTTCATTCTTTGTGGCTTTAAACCCCAGGTAAAGACCCAGTATGATACTAATCGTCAACGAGATTGCAAGAAGACCTAAGCTTGCGATGGTTGCCTTTGCCAGAGTTTCACCAAGGGTTACCGGGGTAGTAGACCTGGATGTATCTGGAGTCGCAATTTCTAATCCAAAATCTAGATTTGCTAAAGTTTCTAAATAGTGTACATATTCTGGGATCAATGGTCCTGCCTCTTCAGCCTGGACATAAGGCGTCGTTGATGCCCGAATTGGGCGAGCATAGTGGGCATATGCAAAACCCAGGAAATTTACTAATAGGAGAAGGGCGGGTATTATTAGTAACCTCTGAATGATGAATTTCAACATGATTATTTCTGTCAATCTCCCTTGGCAACCCAGATATTATAATTTTTGATTTCCAAGTAATTAATTTCCATATATTCTAGATACATTACAAAGCTTGATCATATTGGTCGGTAATTTGGCCATCTTTTAACTCGATAATTGTATCGGCAAAGGGGATGATATTTGGATCATGGCTGGCAACAATTACCGTGACTCCAAAGCGTACTGCGATTTCATGGAGTAATCGGATGATAGCTGCACCTGTATTACTATCTAATTGTCCTGTCGGTTCGTCTGCAAGGAGAAGAGAAGGGCGGTTGACGAGAGCTCGCGAAATTGCGACTCTTTGTTGTTCTCCACCAGAGAGCTCATAAGTTCGGTGCTTAGCCCGATGATCCAATGAGACTAACTTGAGAACTTCACTTACTCTCTCCTGCCTTTCCTTGCGGGGAGTTCTGACCAGGCGAAGTGGAATCTCTACGTTTTCTTCAACCGTTAAGAAAGGCAGTAAGCCAAAATTTTGAAAAATAAAACCTATTTGTTTTCTGCGGTATTGGATTATCTCCCCCTCATTCATATCGCATATCGACCGTGAGCGAACTTTTATCTCGCCGCTTGTGGGTTGGTCTAACGCAGCGATTAAGTTGAGTAAAGTTGTTTTCCCACATCCGGATCGACCTCGGATCAACGCCAGTTTTCCTGCTTTGACTTCAAAAGTTACATTGCCAAGAGCAGTAATAATCTCATCTCCCCGTATAAATTCCCGGGTGATATCTTCAACTTTAAGTGTTGTTCCACTCCCGTTGCTCGAATCCCTATATGCTGGCAGAAAATGAGCGATTTCAGGTGCACCGAGCTCGATGAACTCCTCAACTTTGTGTTGAGGCCACACCGTAACGTGATCCTCCTCGAGTCTGACCTTAACCCTCTCTTTGAGGGAAAGTGAATCAACATATACTTTTGGTAATTGAAGTCGACCAGCTTGATCAAGGATGACCCATTCTTCTTCTCTAAAATCGCCACTGATTTTATCGCGGTGGCGGCGAATTTCAGTACTGGTGCGCCCATCACGGATTGCAACCACCCGGTTGACAAGACTGGACACCAATGGATCATGGGTGACCAATATTATGGTCGTGTTAAAAGTATCATGGACTTTGTGTAATGTTTCGAATACCTCGGTAGCTGATTGGGAATCAATTTGGCCGGTCATTTCATCACCTAATAATAAAGGTGGATTATTTGCTAGTGCGACAGCAATCGCCGCGCGCTGCTGCTGGCCACCGGAAAGCTGGCTAGGCCGAAAATCCGCTCTATTGGTTAAACCGACCAAATCCAACAACTCAAGTGCTCTGCCCGATCTGATTGAACTTTTTACATTGTTCAACATCATCGGTAGCTCAATATTCTCCTTTGCTGAGAGATAAGGTAGGAGATTTCTTGAAGGCTGCTGCCATACGAATCCCACCAGCTCGCGTTTATACTTCACTCTATCCTTGTCCTTCATGGCGAGCAAATCATAATCAGCTACATGTACCTTTCCGGCACTAGGGGTATCTAATCCCCCAATCACATTTAACAGGGTAGATTTGCCTGCCCCTGAAGGTCCTACCAGGGCCAAGATATCGCCTTTCGAAATAGTTAAATCCAATCCTTGCAGGGCTACCACTTCGAGATCTGCAACTTTATAAATCTTGACCAGATTATCGCAATTAACAAAAATCTCTACCTTATTATTCATTCATCACCTGTTCTCAATACCTGGTTGATATTTGATCTCCGTAATGCGAACATGATCAATGCCAGTACGAAGAGATACATACACAGTAACATACATACAATGGCGGCGATATTCAACCAGTTTATATCAATCTGGTGGACGGTGAGACCAGGTAATGTCCTTGAAACTGCCAGGGAAATATATGGACGCATAAACCTGGTCAACAAATAACCTAAGATGACTCCTGAAATCAAACCCAAAGAGAGAACCAGAACTCCTTCTCCCACGAGGAGACTATTCGACTGACCACCGGATAAACCAAATGCGCGTAGAATTCCGAATTCATACTCTCTTTGATAGTATGAAAAATAATTAGCTATTAATAGACCCAACATGCTGATGATAGCTAAAATCAAAGCATTCAAACTAAAAGCCCTGACCGTTCCGAGGGTCATAATATGATTTCTAATGACATTTAATATACTTATTGAATCTCCAAGAATCGCATTCTTGATCGTAGGGAAAGATACCAGCTGGTTGTGTGTCTGCTCATCAACACTGATCCAATACTCATTGTTCCGCAATTGTCTAGAAATCGAATCCTCAACCGAATCATAGAAGGTGGCGATATTTACAATCACGAAATTGTTCGAAACCGTGGGGAAATCAGCAATAATTCCCCGAATTTCAAATATTATTGGCTGGCTGGCCATGCTGAGTTCGACCAGATCACCAATATTTCCACCCGCAGGAAGTGATGCATATGAAAATATCGCGGGTATCGTTGGAGATATATTTGAGTTGTCCTCAATACTGACCACGGATTGTGGGTTAACTTCCGATGAGGGATCTTCAAGTGGTTGTCGCAGGGCATCCATAATGATATCCATTGTTAAGTTTGTCATACCTTCAGGATATTTTGTAACTTCGGCAAATGTGTCGGGTTGAACCGCCAAAAGAGTGATGCCTTTTCCAGTTTTCTCTTGCAAACGACCGCGGGCAACATGGCTCGTTGGGAGTAACTCAGCAATTTCGTCAATATAAGCTTGAGGAACTTTATTGCCATTCAATCTCAAGTTCGAGCCAGCTTGATAAACCGCAATCTGTTCTTGTGCAGAGGATAGCGAATTTGAATATACATATGCAAACAATATCAAACCAGAAGCCATGCTGATCAGCAAGACAATCCAGCTGATTTGGCGGGGATTTCTAGCTAATCGAGCCAGGCCAACCGGTAGGACAGTACCTCGTCCAGATTTTATTAGTGCTGTCAGCCAAGTTAATATGACTGGAAATAAACGAATGAAGAGCATAGCAATCGCAATTAGAAGTATTGAGGGACCGATCAACAACAAAGGATCTGCGATGACTGATCCGCGGATACGTTTCATAACAAATGAGCCAGAGTTGTTCAATTGCCAGAAAAATAACAGCCCGAGCAAGAATAAGAAAATATCAAAATACTTCCTCTGCCACGTCGTAGTTTTATCAGGACGGCTGAGAGATTGCTGCTGGTCAACCACGTTAGATTTATTACCAAGAAGAACCGCAACAACGAGTGCGAGCCATCCAATGCCAGATGCGAGAAGGGACATGTACCAGGTTTCTACGGTGAGATTGATTCCTTGTTTCTCGCCTGAAATCATGCCCCAGATATTTAATCCAATCCAAGCAATTAGAGGACCAAGAACAAGCCCAGCGATGAGGGCTAAAAATAGAGCTTGAATTGCATAGGATAATGTGATTTGAAATCGACTCGCACCCCTGCTAATCATCGTCGCGAGCTCGCTCTGTGAGCTTGAAACGAGCAAGTTTGCCATAAGGAGCAAAGTAAATACGACGAATAGGAATGCTTGAATACTGAGTAAATAGAATATGATCCGTGAAGTTGATAGAGATTGCCGAAATTCTTGAACCAGGTCCGGAAGACCACTGGAAAGATTAACATTATTCGCAGATAACCGATTTTTGAGGTTCAATAAGTTGGTTTCAATTATTTCAGCATTGACTCGATTAATCTTTTCCGGTTTCAGTATGTACCGCCATTCCGTAGCAAATCCCCTAAAATTGTTCCTTAATGATTGCTGATGAATAAATATTGGCACAATGATTGTGTCTTCATTTAAACCTGGGTCAGTGGTTATTGAGATAGGTGAATTATCCTGCCACCATACATCTTCAGCTGGATCATTGAATTGGACAATACCCGTCACAAGATAACTGATCTCATTACTATCCTTTAAAATATCACCGGTATGGATATGCAATCTTGATGCGATGTCCCCACTGATGGCAGCTTCTATTGTCGGAGGTTGGAACGCTTCTGCCTGTGTCTTCGGGTAGGTTACAGTCGGCCATTTGCCTGTTAACAGTGTGGAAAGCTGAGTGAGCTTATCAAACGACCAGACCCAAATCTTGTCTATATTGACATCATTATTTTCATTCCAGGTTTCGATTAAACCAGATGGATGAGCATCTCGTTGGATATTGCTGACTTGAACCCTTCCATCCAACAAATCCCCGATTGTTTCATTGATATACCCGCTTAGAGCGGAATTCAAATTTGAAGCAGGCGCGGTGACCTTAATATTTCGGACGGAAGGATGGGCATTTTCCAGGGATGCCTTGAGTGATCTTTCCGCGGCTGAGGCTGCAAATGAGGGCAGACTACCTATTAACCCTGCACCTATCGAGAGGCAGAATAATACGGCAAGGTTCATCCCAAGATGCCTTACCATGTGCTGAGATGTTGATTTCAGGAATAACACTTCATTCTTCCTCGACTCTTAATACCTGGTGAAGTTTTTGTCGCCAGAGAAAATATGTACCGATCACCAGAGTAATCAAGAAACCAAAGAGCAGTAGCAGGATTAAATTAAGGATTGATTTCCAATCGGCGTGTGGGAAAAAAGGAGGTATTGCTGGAACATCTGCGAACGAGATAGGTATTCCTGGCAGGATTAAGCGGTTTAAAAAATTTCCGAGAACAATCCCAAGACCAAGACCGGAGAGGATGATCAATAATTGTTCGAGAACCAACGACCTATATAATTGGTTTGTTGATAACCCTAAAGATCGCAGAATACCATACATTGAGCTGCGTTTCTTGGTGCTTAAGAAGAAATGTGTACTAAAACCAACCAGGCCCAGGAAGAAAGTAATCGAATACCCCAAATAGATCACGCTCCTCAATCCCAGGGTCAGGGGATCGGTTTTAAAACGCAGCTTTTCCGCAGTGACTTCCCAGGTTTGCCTTGCTTGGGGAAAGAGATTTGATAGGATAGGAGTTTCTTGACTCTCGTCTACTCGCAGCCATATTTCGTTGATGTTAACAGGGATGCGGGATGCCCGGTTTAATTCAACGAGCAAGGCATCTCTGCTCATGATCACAAACCCTTCATCTCCGGATTCATACATTGTTGGAAAGTAATTAACTGTATTTTTTATTTCGAGAATCAAACTCGTGCCATTAATAAATGCAGAAAATTTATCCCCGACATTCAGCTCTGTCATTTCAAGAAAATATGGACTGACAAGTACTGGGATAAAGTTTAATCGCGTCGATTGAGCAGGACTGAGTACCATCCAATTAGACGGGCTTGAAGAGCCGAGATACAACCTCATGGAAGCTTCTCCTGAATGGGTTAATTCATGTCTTGAAAAGCTTGCTAATGAGAGGGTACTTTCTGTTTGCCAAATCGTTTTTAGCTCTTCGAAACCCTCGAATACTTGCTGGTTGTCCGAAGAGTCCTTAATGCTTAGATCATCCATTATGAGGGGTCCCTGAGATGGCGTATTATTTCCAGATTCCGAAGGAACTCCACGAATTTTTATCCATAGGGAATGCAGCGATAAGGGATAAGCTTGCTCTGCATATTGGGGGAGGGGAGCTTCGAAGTAGCGCCAGGTTGGATGCTGAGGAGGTTCCTTCGTAAATTCTTCCAGATCATCAATATTTTCATTTGAAATGAAGGGAAAGTTTTGATACCAACGAATTCCATCAGCCACAGGTTTAGAAATAGTTTCAGGATTTTGCTCAGTTCCAGGTACTTCTGGAATAAGTTCAAAATCTACGATACTGATTTGACCTTCGGCGGATTGGATCTTCGCGCGTAAATAGACATATTCAAGAATGTCCAATTCTGAACGCTCGGGGTATGGATCAACAATCCAAACACCAAGATTTGTCGGTTCGCCAGGTAATGGTATCTTGGAAACTGGTAAATTTTCAGGATCGACAATCAATTGGCCTAATACGTAGCCAATATAATCCTCTGAAAAATCCGTTCTGAATTGAGCAACAGATGCAAAGGAGAGCGGTTCGATTGCCAGTATGGAAAATTCGGGAATATTTCGATAAGAGCGGACATTTGCTCTACCATTGCCTCGCCAGACCAAACTTTTGGTACTGAATTGTGGCATGGAATCGATTGTCGACGGAGAGATGAAACTCTCGAAAGACAGGCGGGCCTCTCCGCCTGTCGAATAACGTGCCCTTTCTGTTTCACTGGAGCTCAAGGTAGCATTTAGACCTGTCGAAAGAACACCCAATGCAATTGCTAGTGTGAACAACAGGATCAATTTTGTCGCATGGATTGGATCACGGGCTGTATGCCAAAGAGCAAGTACAGCAGTTAATCCACGGCCTTGTGCGCCAAGGTATGCCAGGAATTTGTAGACGACTGGAAATATTCTGAGTAAAAAAGCAGCAGATCCGATCAGGAGTACAAGAGGAGCCAGCAACAACAACCAATCAAATTTGTCAGCGTTAATACCGGAAATGGATTGGTATAAGCTGAATCGCCAGATTGCAATCAAACCGATGAGAAGAAGTAGTATATCTACATAATACCGATGCCACCAGGGTGATGTATTTCGTCTTGTAATTTTCTGATGGTAGTGGACAATACTTCCACGAAGAATTGGTATTACGGGGACAATCAATGCAGTAAAACAAGCTAGCACACTGATCCCGGCTGCCTTCCACGAAGCAGCAGGTAAGCGAACGATCCAATCCACTTGACTCAAATCGGCTAAAGGACCAATCCTGGCCAGACTGAAGATTAATCCATATGCCAGGATTGGACCAAGGAGAAAGGCAGTTGCACAAATTAATAATACATCAAACAGTTGAATTCTCAACAATTGGCTAAAATCTGCCCCCCGACTAACAATTATTGATAGTTCACCTTCGACCTGTCTGACCGACAATGCAGCCACCATTGTTACATAATATAAGCCAAGGAATAATACTTCTCCAATGATTAGGTACAGCGGTGGAATAATCTCAGATGCATGGAGATTAAAATCTTCAAGGAATTTATCAAGATTCGTATCAAATGCGACTTTTGGCTCTAATTCGGTCAGGGATGACCGAATAGACTCTATTCCTGCGATCATTGCAGTGATGTTATCTGAATGAATTGCTGCTGGATTAATGATTGCTAACCAGGTTTGTTGGAAATTCGATCTTGGAAACAGAGCAATAGTATTTAGAAAATAATCTTCCGTGGGAAGAATTACTCCAAACTCTGCGAGGTAACGATTGTTGGTTGGAGCGAGGGGGTTGGCTTGGATTAACCAATATGGATCGCTCGCTTCAATCATTTGGTAAACCCCAGTTATTTCAACCCAGTAGGAAGGTTGAGTCTCATTAATTTTCTCGCTTATCGGTAGCTGATCGCCAACGACAAGCGAATATGCAGCTGCCATTTGTTCTGAAACGATCGCCCGAATTGTCTCTGGGTCATTATTTCTGTCTTCGGGCCAACCACCAGATTTAAAGGTTATCCGTTCATCGACGCCAGAATAACTTCTAAAATTGATGCGTTCATCAGCGACAATCACCCCATCTTGCCATGGGTATACCCAAGGTGAAGCAGTCGAGCTTACGAATAGGGGTAATTTTCCTATATTTGGCTCGATGATTTCATAGATTTCTTTATTAATCTCATCATACCCAATTTCCCCCTGACTATTATAGGTGCTCAGGAAAAGGGTCCCGTTTTCTCCAAGTGATGCACGAAGTTTAGAGAGCAAAGCGAAATTGATTACAGTGTTAACTACAATCGGACCACTTGCAAGAAATGCAGTGGAAACTACGACTCCGAGTAACACCGTTGATAAAACCTGCCAATGTCTTTTTGCTCTGTCGATGAGGAAGGTTATCACCAGAAAAGTTTATCAAAATAATTTAAAGATATTATGAAGAAAAGATATGGAAGGCAATATCTTCTTGGGAAGTCAGATGGATCCAGAAATTCATTTTTCCCCACGTAAGGATAAATATTTCTGTGTTTGACCTGCTATTGAAAAAGAATATTTAGGGGCTCGTCACTGTGAAAGGAGGAGAAGTTGCAATAACGGTTTGATTTTCGACTGATTCTGCAGTTACCAGCCAATCGACACCAGGTTCGGCGGATGCTGGAATCATTATATCCACGGCAAAAGTACCGTTGATTTCAGACCAAACCGTGGAGGTAACAAAGGGAATTTCACCTTCGCGGCCGAATGAATATCGAAGTTCACTGAGGGCTGGATAATTGCTGCCAACCACGGAAATCTCGGTATGCGGTGGACCATCCAGAGGCCAGATAGTCAAGCTTGGTTTAAGAGGAGGTTGGACATTCGTAACAGTGAAATCATTTGACCTGGCAATGATCTCACTTCCGGATGAACCTGATCTGATGGCAACTGTATTCCAAACTTCACCTGGTTGGGCAGTTGTCGGGATTAAATACTCTGTCGTAAAGAATCCATTTACATCTGTAGCAATGGCCCCCTCGATACTGTACAAATTCCCTTCCCGCATTAGCCCCAGGGTAACCGATGAAAATGGAGGAAAACCTAATCCAGCAGCTTCAATTGAGGTTTGGACTGGCCCACTGACTGGAGAAATTAAGATCGTTTCAATTTGGCCAGGGATGATAATCTTCTCGTCGATTTCAAGTTGATTGGGATTATTGATTTGTGGATTTACTGATAAAATCGCGGCAACTGTACGTTGATATTGTGCGGCAATCTGATTCAGTGTATCGCCTGGTTTCACAATATAGAGTGAAGGTTCTTTTGGATCTGGGGGAGGAGTAACAATGAAAATGTTTGATGTTGATTGGACTTGGGAAAAATCACTGGTGTTGCCGATAACCACCCAATTTTCACCGTTTTGTGCAGTTACAGGAATGGTGAGTTGGGTTTGAAAGGTCCGGTTCGGACTTGTGGTGGTTTGCCCGACTGGTTCGTAGGCGACAAGGTAAGGTCCCATACTCAAGGTGACCGTCGTCAGAGGAGGAAATCTTGAACCGATTACCCGTAAATTAGTCTCTGCTGATCCGCAAATAGGATTTATTTGGATTGCCGCGCCGCTTGTTTCTTGAGCTGGGATGGTAATGTTGTCGCCAGCGCTTAACTGACCGGTTACCCTGATTTGAGGGTTGGCTTCAAATAATGCATCCAATTCGCGATTGAATTTAACCGCGATATTCCGTAAATTATCCCCTTCCTGGGCAACATAAGTGGTGCGGTCATTCGGGTTTGGAACATCTGGGATAACATTGAATTTATTTGAGATACCTGCAAATTTTGCTGAACTGACCTGAGCTTCTCCGGAAATTATCCATGTAGTTCCAGGCTCTGCTGAGGAGGGTAAAATCATGGAAGTATCGATTCTTCCAAATTGATCACTGGTTGTATTCCCGACAATATAAGAATTGGTCCCCTGCTGAATTAGTTTTAACCCGACATTTGTATTAACCGGAAAACCACTCCCAACAATTAACAAAGTTTGACCTGGCAAACCACAGGTGGGTGAAATGGCGATCGTGGTCGTCAATTCAGAATCCACATCTGGTATGCGAATGATCTGTCCGGCATATAAATCATTCGGGTCGGAGATCTCGGGATTGATCTCAAGAATACTTTCTACATCTGTACTGCAGAGGTCAGCAATTGATTCTATTGTATCGCCTGAAATAACTATATAAGTGTCGCCACAAGGTCCTTCCGCATTAACCAAATGGTAACTGGAAGGATATCCATTATTCAGGATCAAAATTACCATCAAGAAGGCGATCGCAGCCTTGCTAATAATCTTGTTAAGACTGATCTTCAAGGAAGAGTGAGAATTAATATGCATACAAAATCCAAAAGGATTTCAGCGCCGGGAAGAATCTTGTCGTTATCTTTCAACCAGCCGAACAGAAGGCTTTGTTGAATTTTACCTCACTACTCTATTCATCAGCGAAATTTCATGCGCGCAATGAGAAACAAACTGTTAAACGGAAAATTTCCCATCCTTATAGAAATTCTTGCCATCAATATTTATTTCGCTGTCTGCCATATCACATAGCATATCCCAATGGATTGCAGATTCATTTTTACTCCCAGTTTCAGGGTATCCGCTCCCTAAAGCCAGGTGGATCGTACCGCCAATTTTTTCATCAAATAAAATATTTTTCGTGAAGTTTTTTATCCCATAATTGGTACCTATTCCCCATTCACCAATGAAACGGGCTCCCGGATCAGTATTTAACGAGGAAGTTAATAGCTCTTGGCCTTTTGAAGCACTTTCCTTAACCACCTGACCATTTTCAAACCACAATTCAACATCAATAACTTCCTGTCCCTGGAAAATTGCCGGGTAACTGAACCGGATCCAGCCATTTGCAGAATTTTCAACAGGTCCCGTGAAGATTTCTCCGTCTGGGAAATTGTATTTTCCGTCAGCTTCCTTGAATTTGCGATCCTTAATTGAAAAACTCATGTCCACATTTTTCCCCTTGAGTTCGACAATCTCCTTCCCCATCAGCCAACCAATTAATTCTTTTTGTCTTTCGCCTTCTTTCCGCCAGAGAGATACGGGGTCCGGCTCATTAAGGTATCCTGCTTGATAAACAAACTCCTGGTAATCGCTCAGGCTCATATCAGCTTCTTGAGCGCTTGCATAGGTTGGGAATTCGGTGTAGCACCAACGTAATTCAAGATTTGCCGAGCGTGTTAAATAAGTCTTCGTCAATTCTGAATACGCCTTCCGGTGGCGTGAGATCCTCTGTGGATCAATTGCAGAGAGAGACCTGGTGTTGTATTCAGCACCAATCACCAGGATGGCATCAAACGTTTCGGTGATCATTTTTCTCACTGGTGAAACATAATCTAACTGGTCATTAGTCGCATATTTATAAAATAATTCTTCACCATCCTGGAGACTCATGGTATTCAGGACATGAGCCCCGGATTGAACTGCTTCCTTGTATGCAAGTAAAGCCAATTCCTGGGCAAGGGGATTTGATCTTATTTCTAATTGATCACCAGGTTTAATTTCTAGTGAATAATGAATTAATATTTCAGCCAGTTTTTCTAATCGCTGATCTGCCATAATCTTGTACCTCTTTTATCTTCGAGCTGTTGATCTGATTGATTATTGTTATTTCTATTATATAATGAAGAGAGACATGGGCTGAATTTGATTCAGGTGCATTTGTACCTCCAAAGTATGCGAGGTCTACAATGTTTAATGCAAAGCTGATCGCCGATTTTGTGACCTTATTCCGGGGAATGCTGGGTTTTGGACTTGTTTGGTTGGGAATAACAGAAGGAGGTGAAGGCCTCCAAACAGCTGTAATCATTATGATCGTGGCCTGGACGGGGGATGCAATTGATGGAAAAATAGCTCGTCGAAGTAGGAAAAATTATCAATCCTGGATCGGGACCCATGACCTGGAGATTGACATGGCAGTTTCATGTGGTCTCCTGGTTTATCTGGTTACAGCCGGTTATCTCAACATATGGTTTGCAAGTTTCTACATAATTTTGTGGACTTTTATCTTCTGGCGCTGGAGAAATGTCAGGGTGCTTGGAATGCTGAGCCAGGCACCAATTTATGCTTATTTCATTTTAATTTCACTTATTGAATTACCAAATATGGGGGTGTGGATATTAGCATGGATCGTCATTGCGGTAATCATCACCTGGCCTCAGTTTCCCAAAGTAATCGTACCCGGATTCATTGATGGGATGCGTGAGTTTTTGATTAATTATCGAAATCTAGATAATGACAGGTGATATAATCCGAACCCAAATTTATAATTTTCCTTTGCCTAACTAATTAATACCGGGTGGGGGAGTGCATTAGAGGTGTATTCATTGTCTTTACAATCTCAAATATTTTTAAAAGTATCCTATCCAAATTCACGATCACTCGTTGCTTATAAGCGAATAAAGAAATTAGGGGAACAAATACTTAGATCTGTTAAGTTCAAACGTCTCAGATCGATCATCAAGAGTGTTGTTTCCGTTGTAAGGCCGTCTGGCAATGTTTCCGTAATTGCGCATCCGACCGTTGAGTTGGTCGGATGCGAACCCCAGCAAATAACCATTATGTCCGCGAACCTCTGGCATGATTGGCCTCGAACCCGCAGATTAAGAGATCGACTGGAATGTTTTGCAGAATTAATCAAGGAAGAAGGGGTTGATATTCTCCTGCTTCAAGAATTAATACGAACGGATCGATTCGAAGCAGATAAATGGCTCAGCGAAAAATTAGGCATGGCATACATATACGCCAGATCAAATGGAAACGCCCAGGGAATTGGTTTCGAAGAAGGTTTAGCGATCTATAGTCGTTTCCCGATCAGGGATCATCGACTCGCACAGTTGAGCGATCAAAACAACCCATTTTCTCGCAGGATGGCACTTGGAACCCGGATTGAAACAACAGGGAAAGATTTTTTTGTATTTTCAGTACATCTTGGGATTCTAAATAAACAGAATGAAAAACAGTTATCGAGATTAAGAAATTGGGTTGAAAAAGAATCAGGGGATACGCCTGCGGTTATTGGTGGTGATTTTAATACCCAGGAACGATCAAAGCAAATTCAATCAGCCAAATCAGAATGGCATGATTCATACCGAACTCTCAATCCCCATGATAATGGTTATTCCCATGAGCTGCGGTGGCCCTGGGGGACGGTGCTACGGCGTGCCAGATTGGATTATCTTTTTCTACGCAAAGGATATTTTTCATGGAGAGTGGATGAGGCACGTCATATTGAAGAACAGAGTTGCCCGCTATCCGACCATAAACCGGTGTTGATCAAGACCTCCTTCGGTCCAACCGGGATTTAATACCCGCTTTGCATGCATAATCTAAACCGGAAACGCAAGGAGGTTTGCAGGCAGGTTATTCCATTTGATAGGTTTAGCATGGGAAGCGTTTTCTTTACTTTATAAATATTCCCGGTGCATGTTGGCGCCGGGAATTGTTATTGGGAGGGGCAGGATCGGTTTGGGTCTTCCGGAATCGAGATCCCAGCTTAGGAATAATTCTACCAATCTGTAACAATCTGCGGAGTCGGACGTTATCTATTA
>JBJYWI010000058.1:0-2468 GCA_046259385.1 Anaerolineales bacterium | reverse complement strand
GGTCTGAAAGAGGAGCGCTCACTTTCCGATTTGATCGCTTCCCTGATTTACATGTTTGTCCTGCTGGTAATCATTGCTGCGGCTCTGCGAGAGTTAAACATTGCCGCGATATCGGATCCGATGACCGCGCTGCTTGCCCAGATCATCAATGTAATCCCCGGCTTGATCGGTGCAGCACTGCTGCTGGTTGTAACCTATGCTATTGCCCGCATTATTGCTGACCTGGTTAAAGGATTGCTGTCGACTGTGGGCTTCAACACTGTACCCGAAAAACTGGGATTGAACTGGTCAGCTCAGCGCACCCCGTCGGAATGGGCGGGTCAGCTGATTCTGATCCTGATTATGTTGTTTTCTGTAACAGCCGCTTTTGAGCTTCTGGGGTCAGAGTTTCTTGTGACCACCATGGATGTCTTTCTAGGTTTCCTGTGGCAGGTTTTCCTGGCTGCTGTTATCTTTGCTTTCGGCCTGTACTTTGCTAACCTTGCGTACAATATCATCAATAGGACTGGTATCAATAACTCCAACTTCGTTGGCAGGGCTGCCCAGGCAGCGGTGATCATATTCACATCCGCAATGGCGCTTAGGGAGATCGGCGTTGGAGAGGATATCATTAACCTGGCGTTTGGCATCTCGCTTGGGGCAGTAGCGCTTGCATTTGCATTAGCTTTTGGATTGGGGAGCCAGCGGGTAGCTGAGCGCGAATTGGAGGGTGTGATTAAATCGCTGAGGGGCTCAACCGAAACATCTGAAGAGTAATCGTTAGGCTCTTTGTAGAATTTAACTTTGAGCGGTTATCAAAAAAGGTCATATAAATCAACAGAAAAGTTAAATATAAGAACCTACATGCCGCCGGCGTTAATCTATTGAGATCCACCGGCGGCATTTGATTCAGATCCAAATTCTATGAATCTTGATAGAGCGCCCGCTGAGTGAAATTATGTTATCCTTGAATATAAGATCGTTTGCGAATATGCGGCGCTTAAATAGATTTATAGCCCAATATTTGGGCAGATAAGAGGGCGAAATGAAAAAAACAATTGCAATTATCGGCGCTTTAGACACCAAGGGAAAGGAATTTAAGTTCTTAAAGGACGAAATTGAAAAAAGAGGCTGTAACACCTTTGTAATAAACGTAGGAGTGCTGGGGGAGCCACCTTTTGAACCGGATGTCAGCTCCGAGGAGGTGGCGCAGGCTGGCGGAGCGCAGTTGTCCGAGCTGGTGGAACGCGCAGACCGCGGCGAAGCGATGGCGGTAATGACCACAGGCGTTGCCAACACAGTCCTTAAGGTTTATGAGGATGGAAAATTCGACGGAATTATCTCGATGGGCGGCGGCGGCGGGACGGTTATGGGCACCAGCGCGATGCGCGCATTACCTGTTGGAATCCCGAAAGTAATGGTGTCAACTGTCGCCTCGGGCGATACCAGCGCATACGTCGGGACCAGCGATATCGTCATGGTACCTTCCATTGTAGATGTGGCTGGGTTGAACCGCATCAGCCGGACGGTATTCAGCAATGCCGCCGGCGCGATCTGCGGGATGGTCACCGGTGAGGCAGCAGAAGTCAGCGATGAAAAACCGCTGATCGCGGCGTCGATGTTCGGCAATACCACCCGGGCCGTGGAACATGCCCGGCAGATTATGGAAGATAACGGTTACGAGGTGCTTGTGTTCCATGCCACCGGGACCGGCGGCAGAACGATGGAAACCCTGATAGAGAGCGGTTTCATCGCCGGCGTTCTGGATATCACTACCACTGAATGGGCGGATGAGGTCTGCGGAGGGGTCTTAAGCGCTGGCAGCGAACGCCTGGATGCTGCCGGAAAAGCAGGGATACCGCAGGTTGTCACCCCGGCATGCATTGACATGTGCAATTTCTGGGCAAGGGATACTGTTCCGGAGAAGTATCAGGACCGCTTGTTTTACGAGTGGAACCCGAATGTCACTCTGATGAGGACAACCCCGGAGGAAAACAAGCGGATGGGGGTAATTTTCGCCGAAAAGTTCAACGCATCCAGGGGGCCTGTAAAGGTCTTTATTCCTATGGGAGGCTTCTCAGAGCTTGATTACCCGGATAAACCATTCTGGTGGCCGGAAGCAGACCAGGCTTTTGTGGATGGTCTCAAGGGCGCCCTTAACCCGGATATCCCGGTCGTGATATCGGAGAAGGATGTGAATAACCCTGAATTTTCAGGTCTGGTCGCTCAAACGTTATTAGATATGCTTAAAAAAGGAGAATGAAAATGGCTATACCACGCAGTGAAATACTGAAAAAACTGTACAAACAGGCGCAGGAGGGAATCCCGATTATCGGAGGCGGCGCCGGAACGGGCATCTCCGCGAAGAGCGAAGAGGCCGGCGGGATTGACCTGATTGTGATCTACAACACTGGACGCTACCGCATGGCGGGCAGGGTATCAATCACGGGATTGTTCGCGTACGGCGATGCAAACGCGGTTATGATGGA
>JBJYWI010000057.1:0-2000 GCA_046259385.1 Anaerolineales bacterium | reverse complement strand
AAGGTTCTTTATACGCCAAGTATCTAAAGCCTTTGGTATTACCTTATTTTTAACTATAGCACTCCATGAGAATTGTTCTATCACTCTTCTGCGTAATTTATGTACATTATCCTTTAGAGCAAATTCATAGATACACTCAGCGACGTTTTTCGGATCACCATCAGAGTCAAACAAATTTACATATCCATCGCCGCTCTCTCGGATAGGTGGTATATCGGATGCAAATACCGGGAGTTTTGCCAGTCCCGCTTCCAGCACAGGTATGCCAAAACCCTCTCTAGAACTTGGGAATAATAAAAGATCAGCGATCCGAAATAAATCTGAGACAATCTTATCAGGCAATATGAAGGGTTCGCCATCTTTTCCCTGCTCGTAAAGAAAATGCACGTTTTTCTCGAGATTGTTATCTTTTCTAATCTTTTTTAAGTTATTTAGATACTCCAAATTTTTAGGATTATGTGGTCCCGGAGGACCAGTGATTACCAACATCGAATTGGGCATTTTCTCGACCAATGCGGCGGTGATATTTAGGGCGTATTTAATATTTTTTCGAGGGATAATTCTTGCTGGCAAAAGCATTAAGGGATTAGCTTTAAGTAAATCCAACTTATCAAATAATTCTTTTGTTAGATTATGACATTCTAAAAATTCAAATATATCAACTCCTGGTGTCACTACTTCAATTTCAGTTTCTGGGATATCCAGTAATTCAGCGAGGCGAATTTTCCTATGTTCACTGACAACAACATATTTCACTCCACTCCAGGGAGTCCTGAGCAAATCCCAGGGATATCCTTCATGCAGATCAGGAATATATAACTTGTCATGCCAGGCAAAATCGTGATTCCATGCTACAAGCCGGGTAATTTTTTCATCATTAATTTTTTTCAAAGCCGCCGTTAAGGACAAATTTAAATGTAAGCTCATTGCATTATGTACTATACATACATCAATATCACTCAGTATACGAGCTAAGTCCGAGGTGATATGGTCCCTTAAACGATCAAATTTAGAAGTTACTGCCCCTCTGGCTAATTCTTTGCTCACAAGTTGAACGTATTCATCTCGGGTATTTAAGCCAGGAATGAGGTGAAATTCAACATCTGGATTGAAATCCTCCCCTCTGCCAGCGATGACAGTCACTTTTAAACCAAAATCCGCAAGCAATCGGGCATGGTGGTATATCGTACTTTCGACACCACCCACTGTCGGTGGTCCTGCGTAATGAAGGATAGCAACTTTGTTATTTCTTTCTTTTAGTGATGTTAGATTTTTCATCTGTATAAATGCATTTTAATATGGGATTAGTGGACATATACCAATATAGATATTATTTTATCGAGTTATTTTCCCAGAAAATCATCAATCGATGATTGATTAAATATGTGAACATAAAATAACAATGCTAAATTAGTGTGAATTCCATAAAATAATAACCTTCCCCTGAGAATTAATTTTTATATCGAATGTAAAATTTTAATCGACGGAAATATTCAAGTCAATACAAAGACGGTGATCATCCTTTTACACCCCCAGCGACCAGTCCTTGTTCGAGAAATTTCTCTAATGCTAAGAATAAAATTACTACTGGAATTGTCATTATTGTCGAGGCTGCCATTACAACATGTGGTCGTGGTGTTGGATCGTTGTAAATTGTATTTATTTGAATGGGCATGGTGAACATCGTACGATCGTTCAGAAATACAAAAGCATACAGAAATTCGTTCCAAGCAATCATAAATGTATAAATAGCAACGGATACTAAAGCTGGAATAGCAAGCGGTAAAGTAATACGCCAGATCACTCCTGCCCGGCTGCACCCATCAATCAAGGCGGCTTGTTCGATTTCAGCTGGAATGGTTCTGAAATAATTTGCCAGCATATATAATGCGACTGGAAGTGTCTGGGCAAGATAGGTAACAATGATGATTGGCAGATTGTCCCGCACCTCAAAACCTAATTTTGCACCCAATTGAGACAGCATTGCAAAGAGAGGGATA
>JBJYWI010000056.1:0-2689 GCA_046259385.1 Anaerolineales bacterium | reverse complement strand
ATTAATTTACCATTTACAACAATAACAGATTCTTAAAAAATGGTCTTCTATACATTTTTGCTCCTCAAACTTAAGGATATTATCTGTTTGTATAATGTGTAAAAGTTGATATATTGCGTAAATGGATTTAGATATCAATTTCTTCCTTTGATATTGAGAATGAGGTGACATGATGAAGCAAAAGAAAGCCTCTCAGGAGAAACGTGCTGGAAATTGGTTAAACTGTCCGGTATGTGGAAGGGATAAGTTTCATCACCGTGAGGGGATGCTGAACACAAGGGTGATGTCTTTGATTGATCTAGACTGGATAAATCCTCGTGCCGATTGTTACATTTGCGAGAATTGCCTTCACATACTTTGGTTTTATGGGGAGGATGAGAAACTGTAAGAGTTGGCCAGCCAACTCGAACATGTAGTTTAAGAGATCGGCTAATTCTTGGCTGTTTATTGGATATGCCAGCTGGGGAATGATTATGATCACACTTCGTTGCACGCAAAAACTCCAGAAGTATTTAGGAATTTTTCCAGTTGACTTACCTGAACCGTCCACAGCAGTGTTGGGAGATTGGTGTGTTAACCTGATTCCCACTTTCTCCGGGGATCTCATCGTATTTCTAAGTGAAAAAACTCTTTTGACTGTCGTAATTCCGATCTGGGAAGCCAACAACTTGGTTCCAATGTTTCGTAAGAGGGTCGCCAATCTTTTGGGAATGATTGGAGTATATCCGAAAGATATTGCAAATGAAATTCGACATTTTGACCAAGTTCAATACAGCAAAACAGCCAATCGCAGTGCATTGGGATCGCTGAATGATTTTGCCTGGCATTATCAAGTATTGGGGGAAGAAGCTAGGAGTAAATCTGATTTAAGTCTCTCAAAAGCTGAATTAAAATTCAGCCAGATACCTTGCAAGCCCTTAGATTACAGATTTCCATCTGAAGTAGCAAAAGAGTTGTTAAGTGCAAAGAGGAAAAATGCCAAATAACCAAGCGTCAACAAAGACTCAATTTTGCCTTGATGGTTGCGCGATTCGTCAGGCAGCAGCAATAGAGCAGTGCAATTGAACACTATCAAAAGAAAAGGTTAATATGAAGAGCCAACAAACTTTTTTCGACTTTGCCGCCGAGGTAGGGCTTACGAAACATATTGGAGGGCTCAAAGCCACAGAAGCGTTACTTGAGTTATGTCACATAAGTAAAGGCAAGTACATATTAGACGTGGGCTGCGGTGCCGGAGTAACGCCCATCATCATAGCAAAAAGGTATGGGTGTAGAGTAGTCGGTGTAGATATTTCTGAAGGAATGGTTAAGAAATCCAAAGAAAGAGCAAACAGAGAACGGGTAGCGGATATGGTTGAAATCCGAATTGCAGATGCACAAGACCTCCCTTTCGTGGATAATATTTTCGATGCAGTCATTACCGAGTCTGTAACCGCCTTTCCAGAAGACAAGCAGAAAGCGGTTAATGAATATGTACGTGTTACAAAGCCAGGAGGATACGTTGGCCTTAATGAGTCAACCTGGTTAAAAGTACCACCGTCGCCGGAATTAGTTGCCTGGGCGTCCCAAGATTTGGGTGCTAACGTAGAGCCTTTGACATCCAGCGAATGGGTTGGACTGCTGGAAGCTGCTGGTTTGAGAGAAATTTTTGTGAAACCCTATGAGATCAATGTGCAAGAAGAGACCAGAGGAATACTCCGGCGGTATGGTTGCGGAGGAATGTTGGGCATTGTATTTAGAATGGTATCGCTCTATATTAAAAATCCGGCTTACAGAAAATTTGTAAAGGAAGTAAGAAAGGATGGAGTTGCGCCTAAAAACCTTGACGAATACTTCGGATATGGGCTATACGTCGGGCGAAAATAATTGTGGGAGCGCGCATCAATGCTGGCTCACAATCGATACTCCTTAGACAATGCCATTACATTTTGTTGCGATGGCGATGCTGGTCATTAAAACCCACAATACTATACTAATATTGACATGTATTTTTTCACTTAGCCTAAAGGAGATAGCCCATAAACTATATGAATGCTGTTTTGCGTTCTGAGAAAATTATCCGTTGGATCGCTCGCATCTGGAGCATCCTGGTCTTTGTATTTACTTTGCTTAGAATTATCACCCCTGATCCATATGCCACAGAACCAGTCCCAATCTCGGATTGGTTCTTGTTAAGTTTATGGGGAGTAGCTATTTTGGGATTACTGATTGCCTGGCGATGGGAACTCATTGGTGGAATCATCACTATATCCATCATGTTTGTCCGTGAATTGATCTGGGTTGTGCTTAAAGGTGATTGGTGGGTGAATTTTCTGATCTTCTGGTCTTTTGTTGTGCCACCAGCTATCCTGTTCCTGGTTGCCTGGAGATTGGGACGAAAAACACAAAAGTCATAAAGCAGGTTTTGATCAGACAAATGCGACTAACCTATAAATGCGGTTAACGGCGCTCCGCTAAACACTGGGCTTGATGCAAACCGTGGGAGAAAGAGAGATCTATGAACAAGAAATATGATTGTCGGATCAGGCTTCAACTCTTATTGAGTTATTACACTCCGACACTTTTTACCCTGCTGGAACCAAAGTTCTCGAGGTTGGATGCGGTACAGGAGCACAAACCATAACTTTAGCCCATAAAAGCCCCCATGCTCATATCACTTCAATTGATATCTCCGCAAGTTCAGTTGCAC
>JBJYWI010000055.1:0-2080 GCA_046259385.1 Anaerolineales bacterium | reverse complement strand
TGGTATTATGTTTTTGATTAACTATATGATTTTCGGGTTATCTGAAAACCCCTTTATATCGGATAATGCCTCTTCTGTTTATTTGCTTTTTCTGGCGGTTATTTTCTCCTCCCTCGTTACATCTAAATACGATGCCTTTATAAATAGCCCGCATGAGCGGAAAAATAATTGATGCATCGATAAACCATCAAGCTCCCCTGTCACCGTATGCGCATACTTCTCATCAGGAATGACAAACTGGGCGATTTTATATCGTCATTACCCGCATGTCAGATACTGAAATCAGCCCATCCTGGCTTCAAACTTACCATGCTGGTAAACAGTTATACTTGCGACCTGGCCAGGGCATGCATGATGATCGATGATGTTCTGGTCGACCAACCAGCTATGGGTTGGTTAAAAGACATCAAGCAATTAACAAAACTGGTGCAAAAAAACATATACGATGCGGTAATAACTCTTTTTTCAACGACCCGAGTTGGGCTCGCTGTCAGGCGGGCAAATATCCCCTATCGTCTGGCGCCTGCAACGAAACTTGCACAAATATTTTACAATCACCGGCTCACGCAACGGCGTTCCCGGTCGGAAAAACCCGAGTTCGAATACAACCTTGAACTCGTTCGCAAGTTTCTGATTGATCAGGGCGTGCGGGATATACCTGAACCACAACCTCCTTTTCTCAGTTTTGATCCGGACCAGATAACCACACTGCGCCAACTATTTTGCCGGCAACATGCTATTGACCCCGCTCACAAGTTACTGTTTGTACATCCCGGTCATGGTGGCTCCGCCAATCATTTGACGCTGCAGCAATATAAGGAATTAATCGAGAATATTTCTCCAGCACAGCCTTTTACCATTATTCTTAGCGCGGGCCCTGATGAACTGAATCTGATTAATACCCTCTCCGATCTCATTCCGGATATACCCCACGTTATCTATCACTCTACCAATGGTTTGGTGAAGTTTGCCCAACACATTGCCTTTGCCGACGTTTTCATAGCCGGTTCCACGGGTCCATTGCATATTGCTGGCGCTCTGAATGTACCAACGGCAGGGTTTTATACCCGACGGCGGTCAGCAACCGCCTTGCGCTGGCAGACTCTGAACTCGCCGGAGCGAAGGCTTGCTTTCTCGCCACCGCTGTGTGCAAGAGAAGAAGATATGACAAGCATCGATGTAGCTGCGGCTGCACGTGATATCAACAGGCATTTTCTACAACCTGATGTTTCATCCAGTCCACCCTGACACCAATCAGGCTGACGTGGCAGTTGTCGCACTTTAATCTTTATCCAATACATAAAACTGGTTTGAAATTGTGAAATATCGATACCGACTAGCAAGAAAAATTATATCCTCTCGGATTATAAGGCAAAAATATTTGTCCAGTATCTTCAGAAGATTATTAAAAATACCGCGATGTGAAGATATTGAAAACGAAGCCTTTACTATTGATGATTTCTACGGCTTGAAGTTTTATGGCGAGCTACAATCGCTAATAGAATGGGAAGTGTACTTTTTTGGCACCTATGACAGGCATGGTCTCGAGTTAACAAAGAATATATTAATGCACATTGAAAATCCGGTTTGTCTTGATATCGGCGCAAACGTTGGGGTGTATAGTTTGTTTATGTCAAAATTTTCCTCAGAAATACATTCGTTTGAACCATTCCCCCGGAACTACACGATACTTCGTAATAATGTGGAACTGAATCAACTGACCAAAATTCATATCCATACCTATGGATTATCTAATGAGGACAAGGTTGATTATTTTTATGCCAACAAGGATTCCAACTATGGTGCCGGTTCATTTGATGCAAACCATCAAGATGTAGCCGATAAATCTGAAATCATGTTGCAACTTAAAATTGGCGATACTGAATTGTCAGGCTGTGAAAAAATAGATTTTATAAAAATGGATATAGAGGGTTTTGAATACCAGGCAATTCAAGGTCTAAAAAATACCTTTGCCAAACATCGACCAATACTGCTGATGGAATACAACAGAATTACTCGCAAAAATTTCAATTCATACGATAATATGCTGGCCAGTTTTCCAAACGACTATGAAGTGGTC
>JBJYWI010000054.1:0-9924 GCA_046259385.1 Anaerolineales bacterium | reverse complement strand
TGATTTATGAAGGAGATGTCTGTTTAGGTGGAGGAATAATTTCAGGATGAAACCTGGCAAAGTTAGACCAATTGCAATTTGTTTAATCATCCTAAATGGAAAAGTCCTTCTTCAAAAAGGCTTTGATGTGGAAAAAAAAGAAGTATTTTATCGCCCTCTCGGCGGGAAAATAAAATTTGGTGAGCTGGGTAAGGATACTGTGAAACGGGAATTACTTGAAGAAATAAAAACTGACATTACAAATATTCAATACATGGGAACGCTTGAAAATTTATTCATTTACAATGGACTAAATGGTCACGAGATTGTTCGCGTATATAAAGCCGAACTGGTAAATAAGGATCTTTTTATGCAACCAGTTATCAAAGGATATGAAAGTGATGGAGAGCCTGTAGAGGCTTTTTGGATTGCCCTCGATGAAATCACATCTGAAGGCAGTAGAAATCAATCGGAAAATTATGTTCCAATCTATCCCATTGGCTTATTCGAACTATTACTAAATTGTTTATGAATAATTCCGCTATTATTCTCGGTATTGTGCTAAGCATGTTATATGGTGCGGCTTTCCATCTGTTAAAAGGCGGGGGATTCTGGAGGCTGATATTTTATCTGCTGCTTTCATCTGCAGGTTTCCTGATTGGAAATTACTTGGCTGGAATTATTGAATTGACATGGCTCCAAATTGGGCCGTTGAATATTGGAATTGCCACCATATTCAGTATATTATTTTTATTCCTTGGTTACTGGTTAAGTACGGGTGGTACTAAGAAAAATACTCCCCATCCATAATGGTTGCTAATCCATATGCTCGAATTTGATAAATCCCAAACTGCCCAATACGGAGATCTAATCCTTCTTGTCGGTCCAAATAAAAAAAGACACATAATCTTCCTGAATGAGGGTGATAAATTACATACCCACCGTGGCACTGTTGTGCTTGACGAATTAATAGGAAAACCATGGGGAAGTGAAGTGATAACAAACACTGGAGGACCTTTTTATCTTCTTAAACCATCGATTTATGATCTGATAATGGAATTACCCCGAACTACCCAAATTATGTATCCAAAAGACATCGGATTCATTCTGTTAAGAATGGATATTGGAGAAGGAAATCAGGTCTTGGAGGCAGGCACAGGGTCTGGGGCTTTGACCACCGCACTAGCCTGGGCAGTTGGAGAAAAAGGCAGGGTTTTTTCCTATGACAACCGGGAGGAGAATTTAAATCTTGCCAGAAAAAACCTCAGTCGAATAGGTCTCGAAACTCGGGTAAAGTTTAAACCCAGAGATATTAATGAAGGTTTCATTGAAAATAATTTAGATTCAATTTTTTTCGATATTTACAATGCATATGATTATATCCATCATGCTCGCAGTTCATTAAAACCTGGAGGACATCTTGGTTCTTTGATGCCCACAACGAATCAAGTATCACGGTTAATTGAATCACTCAGGCAGAATAAATTCCTTTTGATAGATGTTTGTGAAATTTTATTACGATTTTATAAGCCAGTTCCAGCAAGACTGCGCCCTTCCGACCGGATGGTTGCACACACAGGTTATTTAATTTTCTCAAGGCTGGGCTCTTAATAATGAGTTCGTGAGACGATTAATTTTTCTTATTCAAAAAATATAAAAAACAGGAATATGAAATGAGAATGCGAAGACCAATTCAAAATCGCGCGTTTAGAGCTTTAAAATACGCGAAAAGTATGCTTGATAAGGGGAATTACAAAGAAGCTGCAGAGACCTATGAAAAAATTGCCGATGGAGCCGAAAAGAGAGGCATGTTTAAGCAAGCTCCTAACCTGTACTTTGAGGCTGCAAAAGCAAGATTATCAGCTTCACAGCCCGATGAAGGTTTTAGAAATATCAAAAAAGGATTACAAATTTTGGAGGATACCAACCGCTTTGGAACATTGCGGAAAGCGGGTCAAATTTCAATATCTGAATTAAAACGGTTTAATCAAGAAGAAAAAGCTAACGAATTGCAACTTTGGTTGGATAAGAAACTCGCAGACCACCCACAATTAGAAGAGACTTTCAAACCAGGAACAGCAATTCGAAGAGACAGTAATGCAAAACTGCCTTCTAACTGCTTGAATTGTGGTGCTTCAATTCATCCCAATGACGTTGAATGGGTTAGCCCTAATTCTATCGAGTGTAGTTATTGTGGAAGTGTAATATCAACAATCAATTAGTCAATAATGATAGATCATCTTTCCAATATTCCAAAAGAAAAGATCCGGAATATCCTTTCAGAGTGTGAACAAGATTCCTGTCCATTCAATAAAATAAAAGTTCTCAGTTCGGGCACATTATCAAATCCTTATGAAGCGGCAGTTCTAATTCCTCTGTTTTTTTATCAGGATGAGTGGAATCTTCTATTTACTCGTAGAAATCAGGGGTTAACCGACCATAGCGGTCAGGTTTCATTTCCAGGCGGCAGAACTGACTCTAATGACAAAGACAAAGAATCAACCGCACTCAGGGAAACCTACGAAGAGATTGGAATTGCCTCGAAAGATGTGGAAATTCTTGGGATTCTTCCCGATTTGCTCACTGTAACAAATTTTAATGTGACTCCAATCGTTGGTGTGATACCCTGGCCTTATCCTTTACGAATCGCTGAAATTGAGGTAAGCAGAATATTTTCTATACCATTAATCTGGTTAGCTGATAAAAATAATTTTGTTATTGAAGATAAATACTATCCAGGTAAAACTAAACCTGTATCTGTGATTTACTATAATGAATATGACGGAGAAGTATTATGGGGGCTTACTGCTAAAATTGTGGCGATATTTATCGCAATATTGACAATGGATTATTAATTAGAATAAAGAAAAGCCGATTATTCGTCGGCTTTTCTTTTTAGCTTTACCAGGAATTACTAGAAGGTGATATCAAATTCTTACTCTTCTTCCCTTTCAGAAGTATCAGATTCACCTTCCTCTTCCTCACGCTTACCCTTTTCTATCACTTCGGGCTCTTCTTCCGTGATCTCCACTTCTTCTTCGATCTCTTCTTCCTCTGCAGCCGGAGCGGTCACTACAATAACCAGCTCATCTAAATCAGATAATACATCGACCTCCGGAGGCAAAATAATATCCCTTACGAAAATCCCATCACCTATTTCTTCAAGTGTGGATATATCTACAACTACTCTTTCTGGCAAGTCCTGTGGTAAACATTCAACCTGTATGGCTTCCAATCCTGTAACAAGGATCCCGTTCATATTTTTAACTGCAGGTGCCTCTCCATGAATGCTAATTCCAACATCAGTCTTCAATTTTTCTGACATTGAAACTTCCAGAAAATCAATATGCAAAAGCATTCCGCTTACCGGGTGAAATTGTTTATCTCTTACCAATGTAGTATGGTTTTTTCCATCCACAGCTAGATTTATTAATTGCGACGAAGATATCGTAGAGAGTAATTTCTGGACTTCACGGATATTTAATGTGATTGGAATTGTTGATACGCCTCTCCCATAAATCACTCCTGGAACCATCCCTTCATTCCGTAAATTCTTCACATGTTTACCTAAAACTTCTCTCTTGCTTGCACTCAAAATATGTTCTTCCATTTTCAATAACCTTCTAATTTCTTTGTAAAAACGAATTTTATTTTTTTATCTGATCTAACATTCTATGTTTAGCAACAAAATGTCCCCACATTATGGGGACAATTAATTTCACAATTTTAAATTTTAGTCGTGATTATAATTTTCGTCAATAGTTTTAACCCATTTGCGGATACTCAATAAACCATTTAGTAGGGAAGCTAAATTGCTTCCCTAAGAATGCTCTCCATTTCATTATCCGTTAATTTAATCGGATTTCCTTTCATGCTGCTTGCGTTTTTTGATTTTCTGATCAGCTCAGGTATCGCATCTTCCTGAAATCCATATTTGGAGAGGCGTGGAATATCCATTAAACCTATTAATTCCATAATCCAATTAATCCCATCGTAGATATCTGCATCCATTTTTTTTGTCAGCAACTGTGAAATCTTTCTATATCGACCGAGGATTTCACTGTGAGGTTCACGTTGTTCTAGGGTCTCGATATTCTTTTTCATCACAAAGGGTAATAATCTAGCACATACAGCTCCATGTGGTGCCTTATACATTCCTCCAAATGGACCGGCAAATCCGTGAACTGCTCCCAGTTTAGCATTTGCTAATGCTAATCCTCCGAAAAGACTTACAAGAGACATATTTTCTCTTCCTTCTAAGTCATTTCCATCCTTATAAACTCTTAAAAGATGCAAAGCAGCTCTTCTTATACCTTCTATACATATTGAATCTGTCAGTGGATTGGACATCTTAGAAACATAAGGTTCGATTGTCTGAGTAAGTGCATCCATTCCAGTAAAAGCAGTTACATCAAGTGGCATGCTCGCGGTTAATTCTGGGTCAATCAATGCGAGATCCGGGAACATTTTGTCGTGCCGGAGGCTTACTTTTACTCCGTGTTCTGGAGATTCCAGCACGGCGTTTTTTGTTACTTCTGCCCCAGTTCCAGCAGTAGTGGGAACAGCGATAAAAGGTAGTGGAGTTTTATTGAGAGGGTTCCCGCTACCAATAATCTCCAGATACTCAAAAATTTCTTTTGTATTCGTATAAAGTGCTGATATCGCTTTTCCACAATCCAACGCCGATCCTCCTCCAACGCCAATAATAAATTCTGGGCGGAATTTTCTGGCTTCTTCGACGCCACTCTGCACAATTTGGACGGTCGGTTCGTGATTGATGCTGAAAAACTGATAATTGATTTTCTTATCCTCTAGAATTTCCCGCAACACGCTATTATTTTCAAAAAAAGATCCACAAACAATGAAAGTTCTATGTCCGTATTTTGAAATATATTCACCAATTTTATTAAATTTTCCCCTGCCAAAAATTATGCGCGTGGCAGTCGCGAATTCAAAAGCCATTTTTACCACCCTTCATCGTTTGGTGTAATATTGCTATATTTAATGCTTTTTCGTGGTTTTTCCATCATATTCTCGACTTTATCCCGCCATTTAGCATAATGTTCTGTTTGCTTATGTTTTTTCGGGTCATCAGAAGTACGGTAAACCTCAACAAGCAAAAACATGGTTGGTTCATCAATCTGCTGAATGAAATCAAATCTTGCTATCCCGGGTTCATTTCGACTTTTCTGGGCGTTTTCTTTCGTTTCAGTTATAAAATCTTCAATGAATTGTGGTTTCACCTGGATATGTACGTGGACGATTAACATAAAAGCCTCCTTTCAATCAGCCATTAAGTAATTTTATCTCAACAAAATCATCAACAATTATTCGTTTACCCAGAAAAAATAAACAAATTATTCAGATCTATATTTATTGATCATAGCTATTCTTCGGATTGACGTGATAATTAAATTATGTTTATACTTATCTAGTTACAAATATACCCTGAAAAACAGGATATAAGGATATGGCTAAAAAAGAGAATAAAAGGATAGGTGTTTTGACCAGCGGCGGTGATGCTTCAGGAATGAATGCTGCAGTGCGTTCAGTTGTCCGCTCCGCCATAGATCTTGGCATCGAAGTATATGCGATTCATGAAGGTTACCAGGGAATGGTTGATGGCCAGGATTTTATAAAGAAAATGGACTGGAATTCAGTTGGTGGAATCCTCCAAAAAGGAGGCACTATTATTGGAACTGCTCGCTGCGAGGAATTTCTAACTCGAAAAGGGAGGCTCAAAGCAGCATTAAATCTGCTTGAAAATAACATTGATCGCTTGGCAATAATAGGTGGTGATGGGAGTTTGACAGGGGCAAATGTATTTCGAAATGAGTGGTCAAGCTTAATTAAAGAATTGGTTGCAAAAAATTTGATATCAAAATATAAGGCTAAAAATCATCCAGTTTTGTATATCACGGGTCTTGTTGGATCAATTGATAACGATATGTTCGGCACCGATATGACAATAGGCGCAGATACAGCATTACACAGAATAACGGAAGCGATCGATGCTATAAGCAGCACTGCTGCCAGCCACCAGAGGACTTTTGTTGTCAAAGTAATGGGCAGGAACTGTGGATACCTAGCATTGATGAGTGCTCTGGCGACAGGGGCAGATTGGGTATTGATTCCCGAAAATCCTCCAGATGTTGATAATTGGGAAAAGGTGATGTGTGACCGCCTTAGTGCGGGACGGGAAGCAGGGCGGAGAGACACAATTGTTGTGCTTGCTGAAGGAGCTCATGATCGATATGGTAAACGGATTGGAAGTTCTGATGTCGCCCGGGTTTTAGAAAATGGCTTAGGAGAAGAAGTACGCATAACTGTTTTAGGACATGTACAACGAGGTGGTTCGCCTAGCGCATTTGATAGAAATCTTGGTACATTGATGGGGAATGCTGCAGTAAACACTCTGATCTCTGCTGATCCGGATAGTGAACCTCAGTTGATTGGAATTAGAGGTAATAGAGTTTCAAAATCCTCGTTGATGAATTGTGTGGAAAAAACACAACAAGTTGCTGAAGCGATTACAAATAAAGAATATGCAAATGCCCTTGAATTGAGGGGAACGAGTTTTAATGAATCATTTATTACCCTAAAGACAATATTACGCGCTCTTCCGCACGAACCAAGAAGCGGGCAAAAACAACACAGGCTTGCAGTTATCCATTCCGGCGCACCAGCACCTGGTATGAATGCATCAGTCAGAGCAGCTGTTCGGATTGGTCTTGATAGGGGGCATGCAATGCTGGGAATAGAAAATGGTTTTCCGGGCTTTGTTAAAGGCAACATAAAAGAAATGGACTGGATGTCCGTTCATGACTGGGCAGCAAAAGGCGGATCAGAACTAGGTACAAACCGGGTAATGCCAGATTCGTCGGATTGGTATGCTATCGCCAGGGCGATTGAAGAGTTTGATATTCATGGTGTTCTTGTTATCGGTGGGTGGCCTGCATATGAAAGCGCCTATAACCTGATGAAAAAAAGAAAGGACTATCCAGCATTTAACATCCCTTTCGTACTGCTGCCTTCATCCATAAATAACAATTTACCAGGTTCAGACTTGAGCATCGGTGCGGATACCGCTCTGAATAATATAGTAGAAGCGGTAGACAAGATAAAAGACTCTGCGGTTGCTCTACGCCGCTGTTTTATAGTGGAGGTAATGGGTAGAAACTGCGGTTACCTTGCTTTAATGAGCGGATTGGCAAATGGTGCGGAAAGAGTGTATCTCAATGAAGAAGGTGTAACATTAAGTGATCTCCAAAAGGATGTTTTTAACCTGACTGAGGGATTCAAAGCAGGCAAAAGACTTGGTTTAATGATAAGAAACGAAAATGCGAACAAAATTTACACCACAGGTTTTATGTGTGCGCTTTTTGAAGAAGAAGGAAAGGATACATTTGATGTTCGTCAATCGATTTTAGGGCATTTGCAGCAGGGTGGAATGCCATCTCCATTCGATCGCATTCAGGCTACCAGGCTGGCAACACGCTGTATTGATTATCTAATAGATCAGGTTGATCAATCTCAAAACAACAGCGCTTTTATAGGTCTCCAGGGGAGCGAAATCAAATTTCACGACCTCGAAGATTTTGAACGTATGGTTGATATTGAAAATCAGAGACCAAAAGAGCAGTGGTGGATGGAGCTTCGTCAGATTGCTAAGATTATGTCTCAACCAGAACCAAATTTTAACCAGAAATAGCTGGGTACAGCCTTGAATAATCGAAGGCCTCACTATAATTACGATAAACAATTGCAGCAATCAAACCGGACCCAAACCAAGAAAAAATCCAAAAAAAGTCCAATTTCCTGCTGCGGTTGCATCCCTTTTTTCTTTATTGTATTTGTCTCTATTTCTTGTTTATCTATCTATTTTATCTTCCCTACCAGAACGAATATTCTGCTTCTTGGTTTAGATTATGATAATCAAGGTGGTTCATTGAGCCGCACCGACACAATAATCCTTTCCACAATTGTTCCGCAGGAACTATATGTTGGTATGCTTTCAATTCCGCGTGATCTTTGGGTAAATATCCCAGGTATTGGTGAAAACCGCATTAACACTGCCCATTTTTTTGCAGAATTAAATCAAAAAAACAGCGGACCGCAAGCTGTTGAGGAAACAATCGAGGCTAATTTTGGAGTTAGCTCAGACTATTATATAAGAATTAATTTTGATGGTTTTCGTGAAATTGTAAATGCGCTTGGCGGCATTGATATTAAACTCGATAAGCCCATGTCCGGATACCCACCTGGTCAATATCATCTTACCGGGAATAAAGCCCTCGCCTTTGTAAGGAATCGCCAGAATTCGGATGATTTTTTCAGAATGGAAAACGGTCAATTTATATTAAAGCAATTATTATTTAACATGCTTTTTCCTCAGAATTGGCTTAAACTTCCATCAGTTATTTTTGCTGCATTAAATTCCCTTGATACTGATATTCCAGTCTGGAATTGGCCTAGGTTTATTGTAGTTTTACTTTTATCTGGTTCTGATGGTGTTGATAACAGAACGATAAATAGAGAAATGGTAACGCCGTATGTAACTGAACAGGGAGCTTATGTCCTTCTTCCGGATTGGGATAAAATAAGTGTAATATTCAGTGAAATGTTTGGAGGGTAAGTTGATGTCTATGCGCATTATTAATAATATTTTGTATTTTTATGTCAATTAAGGTCATTGCAACAAATCGAAAAGCCAGGCATAATTTTTATATTATTGAAAGCTTCGAAGCTGGCATTGCCCTGCTCGGCTCCGAGATAAAATCCGTTAGATCTCGCCAGGTCAGTATCGCCGAAGCGTATGTCCGCATTCAGGATTTTGAAGCCTGGTTAATCGATTCCCATATAGCCCCATATGAACAGGCAGGCAATTTTAACCACGAACCCACTCGTCCCCGAAAGTTACTTTTACATAAAAAAGAGATACTCCGTCTCCAAGAAAATGTAATAAAAAAAGGAGTTACGGTCATCCCTCTGCGATTGTACTTAAAAAATGGTTTAGCAAAGGTTGAGATTGCTATTGCCAGAGGTAAAAAACTTTACGATAAACGCCAATCAATTAAAAAACGTGATCTGCAGAGAGAGATTGATCGAGAATTTCGTAAAGGGGGATTTCACTAATAAACAAGCCTTGAATAAGAATATTGACGAATATAGGTTATTCTGATATCATTTGTCGAATTATCTTTCAATAAAAGAATTTAATTAAAAGGATATTAATATGCTTGCTGAACAGATACAAGACGACTTAAAAACTGATTTTATTACTTTAACACCGAATGCTGTTCAAGCTGTAAAAGACCTTATGGATCAGCGTGATTTAGAAGGTTACGCCCTTAGGATTTATATCTCCGGAGGAGGCTGTTCCGGATTTCAATACGGGATGGCGCTGGATAATAATTTCCGCGAAAGTGATCTAACAAGCGATTTTGATGGAGTAAAAGTGCTGGTGGATGAAGTATCAATTAATTACTTGCGTGGTTCAACCGTTGATTATGTGAATGACGTAATGTCGAGTGGATTCAAGATAGACAACCCCAATGCCCTCTCCTCATGTGGATGCGGCAATTCATTCAGGACAAGTGAGGATCAGGGACCTTCCGGTTCAGCTGGTGGTTGCCACTGCTAATATTGATAAAAAATATGGAAAGAATTGTAAAAAGGTCTGGTGAAAAATCCCAGGCCTTTTTTATCTTCCACGTGATCATGGCCAGCGTGATGCTTGCCCCCAAAAGAGCCTACTGTCACACCTTATTCGGCTACCTTCTCCTCTCGGGGCTGGTCGTCGGTACGTGGCAGGGCTGGATCCCCGCGCATTACCCCTACGGCATAGTGCCTTCCGATGCCCCGCTGGAAGGGCACTACGTGTTGACGGTTCTCATCGTACAAGGGTTGTTGTTCTCGCTCACCGCCGTCCTTGTCACCCACCTC
>JBJYWI010000053.1:0-5742 GCA_046259385.1 Anaerolineales bacterium | reverse complement strand
GATTAAAAGCTCATGTTCAACAAACAGCGCTCCGATCTGAGGAGTTGTAAGCACCTGAGCATCAACACCTTGAAAATGCGGGAGTTTATGTTCTACACGGTTCCCGCGCGGTAACAACATATATTCGCCAGGCTTATTGCGGCTCCTGCACCGGGAGGTTATATCCGCATCACTGACAACCATCATTCCCTTTTGCATCGAATTTCTCTCCTCAATTTTTTTTAATTATTTCGATCCCAACCAGCGAAAAGCCAATATTGTTAAAAATTTTACAGTTTCAATCAATTGGTTTATATTGACATATTCGTTCGCAGCATGTGCAACTTCCGGTTTACTCGGTCCAAAAATGATGATCGGGATATTATCGCTGGCGAACCAACGTCCGTCACTGGTTTGCATGTAACCGGTGAGTGAACGGTATTCATTACATATATCTTTTAATGTTTTGTTTGCAAGTTCTACAAATGGATCAGTTGGAAGGGTATTGATATTATTTGCCACTTCTCCTTCAGAGAAAAGTTCATAACTTATCGGGTTAACGAGTTCATGGTATTCATCCAGGCATGCTCGAATTTCTTCTACAGCCTCCTCACGGGTTTCGCCAGGCAATAAACGGCGATCCATTTCTATCTTGCATCTCTCGGGCACAATACTCCATTGAATACCCCCCTGGATTTTTCCTACATTCAAGGTTGGTGGGGGCAGATAAGCATGTTTTCTTTCCTGGAGTTGAGGAAAAAGGTTAGATTGAAGCCAATTCAAAGCGCCCATTGCTTTTAATATGGCGTTCTCACCAGCCCAGGGCATCGCTCCGTGCGCACTGTGCCCAAAAATTGTAAGATCTATACCACAAGCCACCCGCTCGGAGATCGCGACATGATTATCGGTTTGTTCTCCAACAACAAGTGCATCCGGGGCTAGAGTTCCTCCATCATGAAGCCACTTTGTACCGTTCAATCCACCCGATTCTTCATCTGAGACCACTGCCACCTGCAGGCTGCCGCCTAGGTCCAGACCTGAACGGGCTAAAGTTATGATCGCAAAAACTTGAGCTGCAACACTAGCTTTATCATCCCCTGCCCCTCGCCCGTAAACATTCTCCTCATAAATGTGACCAGAAAATGGATCAAAAAGCCAGCGGTCTCGCTCGCCAGCCGGAACAGTATCTATATGCGAATGAAACAATAATTTTGGTTGACGTGACTCTTCAGGATAAACTGCCAGTAGATTCGGTTGACGTCCGTTCTTTGTGAAGATATTAAACTTAACACCCGATTGAGAAAGTTCTTCAGCAACCGCCTGAACAGCGTCCCGGCAATCACCGGGAGGATAATCGCTGCGTTTCTGAATAATTGTCTGCAAAAAAGAGACAACTTCATCAGGGTCGATAAGATTTAATACTTCTTTCTCGCTTTTGGATATGTCCATCTCCAAAACCATTCACTCACTTGAACACAGAAAAATCAAATTATTCATAGGTATACGGAAACATTCGGCGTAATGCTCTGCCATAGCCTGGCTGCGCCACAATTTTTCCTTCCTGATAGACAGGTTCTCCGCGCAGATATGTGAGGGTAATTTTTCCTTTAAAACGGGAGCCTATATAGGCACTGTGTTTATTTTTGTAAAATAAATCTTCAGAACGAAGAGTCCATTCGGCATCTAGATCAATAACTGTAAAATCTGCATCAGAACCAGCTTGGATTGATCCCTTCTGCGGGTAAAGTCCGAAAATTTTCGCTGGATTTGTTGACATCATTCGAACTACATCCTGTAACATCATGCCGCGCTTATGGACACCCTCCGTCAGAACTGCAGGCAGCATCGTTTGAATACCGGATATCCCTCCCCATGCTTGCCAGATATCGTGCATACCAGGTGCTTTGTCCTCCCAAAGGCAGGGCGAATGGTCAGATGCAATCGTATCTACTTTGCCCTTGAGAACAAGCTCCCATAATTCTTCTACATTTTCACGCGATCTGATTGGTGGAGCACATTTTGCGGCTGGGCCTATCTCTTCAAAATCATCAAGATCGAATACCAAGTAATGCGGGCAGGTTTCCGAGGTGACATTGATACCTTGATTTTTAGCTTCTCCAACAGCCCTTATCCCATCAGGTATTGTGATATGAACGATGTGCAGATTACCATTAGACACGCCTGCCCAGTAACATGCCCTCTGAATCGCTTCCAATTCAGCAGCTGGCGGTCTCGACTCGTGCCATGCTGGGCGATCTATACGTCCGGATTCTCGCAACAATCTCCCAAGATATTTTGTTACATATTCATTCTCGGCATGAGTACCAATCAGGGTGCCTAATTCGCCTGCAAGCTTAAGACCTGCATACAGCAGATCGTCATCCACTCTCTCAAAATCAACACCGCTGTTGCTCATGAAAGCTTTTAAACCAACCACACCTCCTTCATGCAGCCCCTGGAGGTCAGCAAGGTTATCATCCACCAAACCGCCCCAGTTTCCATAATCGATTAAAGCTTCACCCTTAACAACTTCGCGTTTTTTCTCCAACAGTTCTAGGTTAATGGTCGGTGGAGTCGCATTCAAAGGCATTTCCAGTACGGTGGTTATGCCGCCAGCAGCGGCAGCCATGCTTCCGGTTCTGTATCCTTCCCAATGTTCGCGACCGGGTTCATTAAAATGAACATGATCATCAACCAGCCCTGGTAACAACACCTTTCCGCCGCAGTCAATTACTTCTTCTGCAACAATATATGGATCTCCTTCAACTACTTTTGCAACCTTTTCACCTTTGATCACCAATCCACCCACAAAAGCTTCAGTGTCGGTGAAAATACGGGCATTTTTTATATAGCGATCAGTCATTTACAAATACCTTTTTAATTTCTTCCTACTTAATAAAATTCAATCCTCACTGATGGGAATTGGAGGAGGTGAAATTATTACATATGCTTATAATTTCACCATCCTCCTTGCTCAATCCCTAGTGGAAGGAAAGGAGAAGAGACCTTCATATATACAGCCTAGCCTAATCTGCAACAATCCAGGTTCCTGTCTCGCCTGCCAAAGCCCGGCTGATGTTTTCTGGATTAGTAATAATTGCTGTTTTACCCCCTCCTTCTATAAACCAAATGCATGCTTGAATCTTTGGTGCCATACTACCTTTCGCAAAATGTATGCCTTGATCATAATATTCTTTTGCCTGCTCCAGGGTCATACAGTCAATCCATTGTTCGTCCTGCTTACCAAAATTCAAAGCAACTTTTTCGACCGCGGTACTGATAACCAGCAACTCCGCGCCTATTCCTTTTGCCAGGAGAGAGGATGCGTAATCTTTATCGATTACAGCAGCGATACCAACCAATTTTCCCGATTCATCCGCTACAACCGGGATCCCCCCGCCGCCAACTGTAATCACGCACATCCCAGCATCAATCAGCTTCTTTACCGCTGGTTCTTCAACAACTCTTTTGGGGAGCGGTGACGGGACAACGCGCCTCCATCCTCGTCCGGCATCCTCCCGTACTGACCATCCTTCTTGGTCTTTTTTCTCAAATGCAAGCGATTTATCCATAAAGGATCCAATTGGTTTAGTAGGGTTTTGAAAAGCCGGGTCATCCCGATCAACTTCAACCTGAGTGACAACCGTAACAACCTTTTTGTCTATATCTTTTTCTAAAAACTCGTTGTATAAATTCTGCTGGAGCATATAACCGGTTGCGCCTTGCGTATCGGCTCCACACACATCAAGCGGGACTTCGTGAATGCCCTCAACCTGGAATGCAATTTCAGAGCGGCGCAAAACGAAACCGACCTGTGGGCCATTACCATGACCAATAGCTACTGTCCACCCCTGTTTGATCATATTGGTGATATGCTTACAGGTTTCGTTTACTGCCTTATATTGATCCTGAACCGATTGGCGTGCCTTATCCTTTACCAAGGAATTTCCACCGATGGCGATAACTGCGATTTTTTGTGGCATAGAAATAATCATCTCCTAAGTAATCTTATACTGATTGCTCTTATAGGCTTCTCAAGCCCGCACTGGCGTTTTTCCAGCTATAAGTTGGATTCCTTTACAACGGTCAGGTATTTTTCCTAGTTGGTCTGGTGGGATAATTAATACCTGACGTCCGTTTTCTTCAAGACTATTACGACTAGCAATCAATTTGTGCTGCATTGTGTCTTCAATATTTGGGCTTCGGCTGATCAATTTTTCCAAATCATTGAAATCAATATTGTGTAAACCATGGTTAAGATCGAGATCAAATGTGTTAACAATCCGTTCCCATGGCGAAACAAATATGATGGCTTCCGCCCGCAGCTCCTCCCCGAGCAGGAATGCAGTATAAGCTTTATCAACCACTGCTTCCACCCCAATAATGTGTCCCTGTTCTAGAATTCTTACCGGGATGCCTCCACCACCCGAACACACCACAACCTCTCCATTTTCAAAGAGAGAGCGGATCGTATTGGCTTCGAGAATCCGTTTGGGAGTCAGGCAGGGTACAAATCGCTGATATCCCTGCCCTGGCACCATAACCATATCCCAGCCGTGGTTTTTCTTCAGAGCCTGCGCTCTCCCCATTTCAAAAAATGGTCCAATACCCTTGATGCTCGGGGCTCCATGAGGTGCAGGTGCACCAACGACTACTTGGGTAATAATTGTCAAAACATCGTTGTTTATACCATTCTGATCAAGCCAATTTCTAAGTGCCTGCTGCAACATATATCCTGTAGCGCCTTGAGTATCCGCCCCACAAATGTCCAGCGGAAGGGGATGGACAATATGCCTTGCAGCCTCCCCGCGTAAAAGCATAAAGCCTACCTGGGGGGCATTCCCATGGGTAATAACAAGATTATTTCCAGAACTAACCAATTCACCAAGTTGACCTGCAATATGCGTGATCGCATCCATCTGCCCTGCCATACCTAGGCTTTGATCTTCAGATACAAGCAAATCACCATCGATCGCAATTACTAATTTCACAAAACTTCAATCCTGTTATTTGTTAATAGTGCGACAAACTTCCCAAAATACAAAAGAAATTCTTTATAACCCCAGCACACTTACCACCAGCGCCATTCGAATGGATACGCTGTATGCTATTGCTTCAAAATATTGTTGATACTGTGATGTATCAATCTTGGGATCCATCTCTCCCGCGCGTCTGGGAAGCGTGTGGGTCACCCTTACAATTTTTCCTGTCTCTTTGTAAGAATTTTCCAATGTTTCAAAACGAACAAAATAATCATCCATCAACTTTTTAAATGCTTCAGCTTCTGCTCCTTTTGGTGCACTGCAACCAGGCAGGTAAACCAAATCCATATCGCTGATCAGTTCGTTGAAACTATCTTGATTTAGATCCAGTACCTCTTCTACGTCTCCACCCACTTTATTAAGTTTACCTATGATGTTATCGGGTGTGCGGTTTACTTTCGGGCTTGCTAAAGTAACTTTTGCTCCTAATCGGGCTAATCCATACGCCATAGAATGGCCAGTACGCGCGGCAATTAAGTCCGCGCTGGCGATACACACTTTCAATCCTTCAACCCTGCCATGTGTACGCCATAATGTATACATATCAAGCAAAGCCTGGGTTGGATGTTCCCAGTTTCCAAATCCGCCATTAATTACTGGAGATTCAGAAAAACTGGCGCCTTCTCTCGCTTCTTCATCTTTTGGATGACGAAGTACAATCACATTTGCGTATCTCGACATGACCTTCATCATATCTGCAAGGGTTTCCTCTTTTGCAGCC
>JBJYWI010000052.1:0-10087 GCA_046259385.1 Anaerolineales bacterium | reverse complement strand
AGCCTTGGGATTCGGTTTCGGCCGAAGAACCCATTTGCTTGGGGGAATCGAGTCCAGTATCAAGATTATTCCTTTGATTTATCTTCTTTGCTGTGTTGATGGATTACAATGAGGTTTTCCACAAAGCAAGGCGCACCCTCTCTATTCAAAAGAAAGGTTTGCTTCATCAAGACAATCAGCCAATTCGGAGGCCAGTGAAGGAGCATAGGGCATCAGGTTAATATTGCGATGAGCACCATCTACATATCGCACATCAACTCCCCCACGTGCTAACTGCCCCCAGCCATAATCAGTAGAGAAGGTACCAAAAACAGTCCCATTGATCGTCTTATGTTTCACGCGGAATAAGGCTACCTCACCCCCATAACTTCCACCATTATATTGCATCAAAGCCTGCATATGAGTAATCATCATTTGCCTTCTATAAGCAGGTAATTGGTCCAGATCGGCGTCTATGATATCAGCTATTTCATTCTCTTCCTCTCCTAGCAGGTCACGATTATTAGACCCGTCGAACTTAGCCCGGATCTTTTTACGCAACCTCTCCATGCTTAATTGACCGTAGTCTTGAATCCAAAAAGGAATACTCTTCCAAATGGCTGTCAGGCGACGAGGGTGAATTAGCGGAAGATCTTTATTTTGCTGAATTGGAGGAAATCCTTCCATGATGGCAACTAAAGCTACTTCTTGCCCCTGGGCTTCCAATTGTCTAGCCATCTCATAAGCAACCACACCTCCCATACAATAGCCACCGATCCGATAAGGGCCAGAAGGCTGCAAGGTGCGCATGGTATTGATGTTTCGGCTAGCCATTTCCTCGATGGACTTATCCTGCTCAGCAGTTCCATCAAATCCAGAGGCTTCTAAACCATAAACAGGTTGGTCAGATCCTAATTGTTCGGCTAAATCGATGTAGCCAAGGACGCTGCCACCGAAACCATGGACACAAAAGAATGGTGGCTTAGAACCATCACTCTGGATGGGAATCAGTAAACCACTTTCATCACTCGCTACTGTTTGCTCAAGTACAGCAGCTAATTGGGCAATGGTTGGCGCTCGGAAAAGGATGCTAATAGGCAGTCGCTCCCCCAATTCCTCTTCGATGCGAGAAAAAAGCCGTATGCCCAAGAGAGAGTGACCACCAAGGGTAAAGAAATCATCATGTCTCCCGACTCGGTCAATTTTTAATTCATCAGCCCAAATCCTGGCCAAGGTTTTCTCCAGCTCAGTCTTTGGTGCGACGTAGGTTGACTCCAACTCCGGGCGGAGTCCGCTTGGATCAGGGAGTGATTTGCGGTCTATCTTGCCATTTGCCGTTAAGGGCAAAGCATCCAGAGTGACAAATGCCGATGGTATCATGTAATCCGGCAGCTTCTCTCTCAAATATCTTCTCAAGACACTCGTTGTCGCTTCAAGTTCATCCTGCAAAATGACATAGGCCACGATCTGCTTGCTTCCACTTCCGTTCGATTTTGCGACAACCACGTTTTCTTTGACAGCATCGTGCTGCCCCAGAACAAACTCGATTTCTCCGAGCTCAACCCTGAATCCTCGGATTTTCACCTGATGATCGATGCGTCCTAAGAAATCAATATTGCCATCAGGCAGATAACGCACCAAATCGCCGGTCCTGTAAAGACGATCCTGTTCATCCTCGCTAAACGGGCTCGGGATAAACTTTTCCTTCGTCAATTCCGGCCGGTTTAGATAGCCAATCGCCAAACCATCTCCTCCAGTAAAAAGTTCACCTGGAACACCCATAGGAACTGGCTGCAGATTGGGATCGAGGATATAGACCGTCGTGTTGTTAATTGGCCGACCGATCGGTAATTGTTCTCTTATTTCGTCTGCCTCTGTGATTGGGAAACAAGTAGTAAAAGTTGTATTCTCAGTCGGGCCATAACCGTTGATGAACTTACAATCTCCCCCAGCTTCCAACAGCCGGTGAACATGCTGCGCTGATACAACATCTCCTCCAGATAAAACTTGTGGTATTGCTGACAACGCCTCTACATCATATTCGACCATCTGGTGAAACAGGCCTGCAGTAAGCCACAAAGTGGTTATTTTCCATTTCCGCAGGTAATCAGCGAGTTTAACCAGGCTTGTTTGACCGGGCGGATAGATAAAGAGCTGTCCGCCATTGAGCAGTGGCCCCCAAATTTCCAGAGTCGAAGCATCAAAACTTACGGGGGCAAATTGGAGGAAACGCTGATCCGATCCTAGATCTATATAGTTGGTATTTTTTACCAAACGGATCACAGCGCGATGAGGTGTCATTACCCCCTTAGGACGTCCCGTTGAACCGGAAGTGAACATCACATAAGCTAACTGCGTGGGCGAAATCTGCGGCGTTCGTTGAGGGCTGTGTTTACTTTGCTCTCGAATCGCCTTTACCTCGTTTTCATCATCAAGGTTTAGGATATGAACGTCGTTCGAAAGTGGGATTTCTAGATTTCTTGAACTTAAAATGAGCCGGCATTGAGCATCCTCAAGCATTAATTTGGTGCGCTCTTGTGGATACTTATGATCCAACGGGAGGTAAGCACCACCGGACTTGAGAATTGCCAAAACAGCAATGATTAATTCTAATGAACGTTCGAGGGTTATGCCGATTATCTCCCCAGGTAGGACGCCTTGCTGTATCAGGTGGTGTGCAAGTTGGTTCGCACGTTGATCTAATTCGGAATAGGTAAGTGTATCACCCTCAAAAAACACGGCCGTCGCCTGAGGAGTGCTGCGCACCTGGGCTTCGAACAAAGCATCGATGGTAGTATCGCGAGGATAGAGCGTAACTGTATCGGTCCAATCTCGTAATAATTGCTGTTCTTCCTGTGCAGTCAGCAAAGGTAATGCATCAATTGCCTGATCAGGATTGTCAACAATCCCTTTTAGCAAAGTTTTATAATGGCCAATCATCCGCTCTATCGTATCTTCATCAAATAGATCGGTATTGAATTCTATTTTGCCTTCTATCCCATCAGGCTCTTCATACATGAATAATGTCAAATCGAATTTTGCTGTCTTATTATCAATACTGGTTGAGCTGGCATTCAGTTTTTCAAAAACAAACATCACCTGAAAGATAGGAGAGCGATCCATTTCTCGCTCCATATGAAGTGCTTCAACCAGGGCTTCAAAAGGTAAATCTTGATGGGCAAAAGCATCTAATGATACTTTTCGAACCTTTTTCAACAGTTCGCGAAAACTCGGGTTACCAGATAAGTCTGTACGTAAGACTAAAGTATTTACAAAGAATCCTATTAAATTTTCAATCTCCAATCTATTACGACCAGCAATGGGGGTACCAATCACAATATCATCCTGATCCGTGTAACGATGAATCAACAGCTCGAACACTGCTAAAAGAACCATGAACAGGGTGCTACCCTCCCGCTGGCCCAAGGACTTAAGCGATGTGAATAAGGATGATTGAATTCTAAAAGTACGAACATCTCCCAGATAAGTTTGCACCGCCGGTCGAGGATGATCAGTAGGCAATTCAAGCACTGGTGGGATTGATCCGATCTGCTTTTTCCAAAAAGCCAGTTCAGATTCCAAAACCTCACCTTGCATCCACTGCCTCTGCCAGTAAGCATAGTCAGCATACTGAATGGGGAGCTCAGGCAACGGTGAAGCGCTTCCACTGGCAAAAGCTTCGTAAAGAACAAACAACTCTTCAACAAAAATGCCTGCCGACCATCCATCGGAGGCAATATGATGCATGACTATAAGCAGTTCTGATTCATCTTCAGCCAGCCGCAACAAAGTGGCGCGAATGAGTGGAGATTGGGTTAAATCAAAGGAATGCTTGGTTTCCCTGTCCGTTACTTTCTGAATCTCAAAATCCTGATCGGGTTTTTGATAATCACACAAATCTAAAACCGATATCTTAAATGGTTCAACAGGAGATATCCTTTGTAAAGGCCTGCCATTCACTGATGTGAATGAAGTTCGCAGACTTTCGTGGCGGCGAATAATCTCTTGCAAACACTTTTCTAAAATCGCCAGATCAACAGAAAAATCAATTTTCAAGTTAAGGGAAATATTATAAGCGGGATTGCCCGGCTCCAGCTGGTCAATAAACCAGAGACGCTGCTGTGAAAAGGATAAGGGAAAATCTCCCTCCCTTGAAACTGGCAGGATCGGCGGCGGATTATTCTTCATAGAAACAACAGTTTCTGGGAGAGAATTTAATATATCATCCTTGTGTTTAGAGATTTCATCGCGCAGTTCAGGTGTTAACACCCCTTTAGGAGCATTAATTCGTATTTGGTCTCCTTCCCGCCAAAACCTTACGCCTAAATCGCGTAGATACTCCATTAATTCCTGAGTGCTCATATTTCAAATTCCTCACGATCATCGGCAATCAAGGCAACCTTATCTTCACTTTCTTCAACCTGGTTCATCGTTTGGATCAATTCAGATTGTTCACCGATAGTTGATGACTCAAATATGTTCTGCAGGGTAATTCCCGCGCAAAGATTTTTTTGCAACCTTGATACCAGTTGGGTGGCCAATAAGGAATGCCCACCTAGCTCAAAGAAATTGTCGTGAACTCCTAACGGCTCAATTCCCATGAGATCTTGCCAGATCCTCGCCACCATTTCCTCAATTTCGTTTCTGGGCGCAACATAGTCTGTAGTAAGTGCCGGACGCGGGTGGTATTTGGATTCACTGACTTTTTCTTTTACCTGACCATCGGTTCGGTCATCTTTCGTAATGTGCGCAGTCTCTAATTCCAATGATTCCGAAGGATTTGCAGCCAAGACATGGTTATTTTGTTCAAACAAGGATTCGAAATCCTGTGTCGATACGAGAATTTGTGGTATTCGATTCGCCAATATTCGACTGAATACATCCGCACCTTCACTATTTGAGAATCCGTGTTTTAAATCCTCTTCCTTTTGCTGAATCATTTGAACAGGAACTTCGAGATTCACGGCCATGCCTACTTCCTGCCAAGTATCCCAATTTATGGAAATAAATGATGTCCCATTCCGGGAGTTACGTGCATGGGCAAAAGCATCCTGGAAATTGTTTGCCGCACAATAGTCCACTTGTCCAAATGACGTAAGCACTGAATTGATTGATGAACATAAGATATAGAAGTCCAATGGTTCGTTTTTTAGAACGCTTTCGAGCACCAACGTACCCTTGACTTTCGGCTCAAACACCTCCGATACCATTTCCCGAGTCTTTAACTGGATCAGGCCTCCACCTGGTAATCCCGCCGCATGAATTACACCATCGATAACGCCAAATCGTTCATGGGTTTCCGCAAGAACTTGCTTCATTTGGCTGAGGTCGGCTACATTTGCCTTCTTGGCCAATACCTCCGCCCCCAATTCTTCCAAGACTCTTATTGACCGGATCTTCTCGCTGATGCTATCCTGACTGTCATGCTCATCCGACCATGTATCCCATTGTTCACGCTCAGGAATTTCTGAGCGCCCCGTCAAGACCAATTTGGCCTGGACCGTTCGCGCCAGAAATTCGGCCAAAACAAGACCAATCCCTCCAAATCCACCCGTGATCAGATAAACGCCATTTTTTCGAAGTGGTAACGATCCCTCAGGAACTTCTTCGATGGGAAAAGATTCAAAATCTTGTACCCAACGATGATTCCCTCGATAAGCCACAACAGGATCTGGCACGTTCATAGCTACTTCTGAAATTAGCTGCCCTATCAATACTTCATCAAACTGCTGCTCAGATAGATCTACCACACGACAATCGATTTGCGGGTATTCATGGGGAATAACCCGGCAAGGTCCTAATATGGTGGATTTCTCCGCCAAAAGCATTTCACTGCCGGTAACCTCAAACAGGTTATTCGATATTACCTCTATCTTAATTGGGTATGTTTCCGGCTGCGCGCCTATCGCCTGGGCTAAATTTAACAGACTATAAAAACCCAGGTTCTCGGTTTCATCCAGGCGCTCAAGTCCAAGGAAGGAGGTCGCCTCTGTCGTCAAACTCCACAGGTGAATGATTATCCCCGGAATACTGTTCGACGATCGAAGAGCATTTATAAGATCCACGTAATCTTCAGAAGAGGCAGGATTGACGGTATAGGTTAGTTCGTTCACCTGGCTAAACTGTTTCCCAACCTCAACGCGAATTGTTTTATGACCTGCTTGCTCCAAACGAGCCACGATCCCGGATCCCAACCCCACGTTATCAAGAAACACCAACCACGTCTTCTGATTGGTTAAATCTGGTTGTCTAAGAAATTCAGGCGGGGTATAGCGTTTCCAGGAAGGAAGATAAAACCAACTCGAAGGATTTTTCCTCTTATCCAATATGGCTTGATTGCTTCCCGCAGGTTTTACCATTTCCTGCGGCTCAACCCAATATCGTTGCCGTTCAAATGGATAACTGGGCAGCGGAAGACGATATAGTTTTTCATCGGCATGATAACCAGCCCAATCTATCTCCACGCCCATCGTCCATAACTGACCTATCGCCTTCAGCAAATACGGTAAATCTGGGGTCTTGTCAACAGGATGCCGCAATGTTGATTGAACTAATTGTTCCGCTTTCAGCTCCGGCTGTTGTTTCACCAGAGTGGTTAATGTACTGCCCGGTCCTACCTCCAAAAAAATATTTGTCCCCTTCTCAAACAAGGTCTGGACGCCTTGAGAAAAGCGGACAGCCTGGCGGATATGCCTGGCCCAATATTTAGGGCTTGTCGCTTCTTCAGCGGTGATCCAGGTACCTGTGACATTGGATATGAACGGTATGGCCGGCGCATTTAGTTCCAATCTGCTCACTTGTTCAGTGAACGGCTCAAGAATAGGATCCATCATCTGCGAATGGAAAGCATGAGAAGTGCGCAAGCGGCGGCTATTAATACCCTGCTCTTCCAACTGTGCGGCTAATCTCTGAATCTCAGTTGTCGGCCCTGATACAACACAAAGAGAGGGCGCATTTATTGTGGCAAGTGAAAGATTTCCACTCAATAGCGGCCTTATTTCATTTTCCGGCAGGTAAATTGCCAGCATGGAACCGGCAGGTAAATCCTGCATTAACCGCCCGCGCGTCGCTACCAATGTGATAGCATCCTCCAGGGAGATAACACCGGCCAGGCAGGCGGCAACATACTCGCCGATGCTGTGTCCAATCATCGCCTGCGGGCTGATTCCCCAGGCCATCAACAGCTTCGCCAATGCATATTCAATGACAAAAAGGGCAGGCTGTGTGATAGCGGTCTGTTTTAATTGCTCCGTGGCCTCTTCAGCTTCGGAATCGGTTGGATAGACCACTTCCCGTAAATCTAAACCCAATTGAGGCTGGAGCAGCTCGGCGCATTTGTCAACATGTTCTCGAAACAGGGGTTCTTGCTGGTAGAGATCTCGGCCCATATTCACGTATTGGGCTCCCTGACCTGTGAACATAAAAACTACCGATTTAGCTTCGACATCCGGGGAAATAGTTTCAGGCGCCGCTGTTTCTAGTACCTTGATCGCGCCTTCAATATCTTGACAAACCGCGAAGCGCCGGTGATTGAAAGTCCGTCTGCCGATCTGCAATGTATATGCAGCATGAGCCAGATTGAGATCGGGATCTTCCTTAAAGTGATTGATTAAATTTTGGGTGGAGACATCGAGTGCCGCCGAGCTTCTGGCAGAAAGGGGCAGGAGGTGCCACTTCCTCGAAGAGACAGAAGGCTCTACAGCCGGTGCTTCCTCCAATATTACATGTGCATTGGTGCCACCTATACCAAAAGAACTGACTCCGGCGCGGCGAGGAACGCCGTTCGTTTGCCAATCAAGCAGTTCTGTATTTACATAGAATGGGCTGTTGGCAAGATCTATCTTGGGATTGGGCTTGGTGAAGTGCAGGCTGGGAGGAATTTGCTTGTGCTGCAATGCCAGAACTGTTTTTATGAGGCCGGCTACACCTGCAGCCACATCCAGATGCCCGATATTTGTCTTTACCGATCCTATAGCACAATAGCCTTTACGGTCCGTATTTTCACGAAAGACCTCTGTCAGGGCCGCAATTTCAATCGGGTCGCCCAATATAGTACCTGTTCCGTGAGCCTCGATATATGTGATTGACTCAGGATCTACCTCGGCGATAGCCTGGGCCATGGCAATTGCCTCGGCTTGACCACTGACGCTAGGGGCTGTATAGCCTACCTTCAAGGAGCCGTCGTTGTTAATAGCACTTCCACGAATAACGGCAAAAATATGATCTCTGTCTTCAATTGCATCTGCTAATCGCTTTAAAACGACGATGCCAACACCTTCACCACCAACAATGCCTTTGCCCTGCTCATCAAACGCGCGGCAGCGTCCATCTGGAGACAGAATCATCCCTTCCTGGTAAAGATAGCCTGCTTTTTGTGGGAACTCGGCCGAAACACCACCAGCCAATGCCATATCACATTGATCATCTAATAAAGCCTGGCATGCGAACTGGACCGCAACCAAAGATGTTGAGCAGGCTGTTTGAACATTCACACTGGGTCCTGTCAGGTTAAGTTTGTACGAAACCCTGGTTGTCAAGAAATCCTTATCATTGCCCAGCATGATTTGATAGCCGCCAACCGTTTCGGCAAGAACAGGATTTTGCATAAGATTGCTATAGATATAGCTGTTCATGCTCGCCCCTGCATAGACGCCGATTGCTTCCTCATAAGTCTCAGGATCATAACCGGCATTCTCCAGGGCTTCCCAGGCACATTCTAAAAATAGGCGATGCTGCGGATCGATAACTTCCGCTTCTCGGGGATTGATGCCAAAGAATGCGGCATCAAACAGATCTACATCGTCAATAACACCTTTAGCTCTAACGTAGTTGGGATCATCTAGCAATGCTGGATCGATACCTGAATCGACCAATTCATCCTTGGAAAAAAAGGTAACCCCCTCTACGCCATCACGTAAATTATTCCAATATTCAGAAATATTGTTGGATCCCGGAAAACGACCTGACAATCCGATAACAGCAATCGCTTCCGGATGATTAATGATGTTAATTTCTCTCATTTTGCCTCCGTTCTAGCTCTCATGCGTCTTTTCCGCCTTTCCATCCGTTTCTGAACTTTTTGAACCGCGGTATCTTCGTCTTGTTCTCGTTCAAAATATCCAGCTAGCGAGCTAATCGTTGGGTACCTAAACATATCGGCGATGGATATATCCTTATCAAATTCCTGTTGTAATCGATTGTGAACTTGAACAATTAACAGCGAATGACCTCCCAATTCAAAGAAGTTATCATCCACTCCTACTCTTTCTAAATTAAGCACTTCCTGCCAAATTGAGGCAATCCTTTGCTCCAGGTCCGTTTCAGGTGCTACAAAGGACTCGCTCAATTCGGGACGTTGGGCATCAGGCGCGGGCAACGCCCGACGGTCAATTTTCTTGTTTGGCGTCAACGGAAATGTTTCAACAAACATAAATGCCGAGGGAACCATATAATCTGGTAGACTTTCTTTGAGGAAGCTGCGCAATTCGCTGATAGATGGTGCCACCCCGTTTGCTAAGAGCATGTAGCCCACTAATCTTTTATCCCCTGGAATATCCTCCCGCGCAATAACGACCACCTGTTCCACCAAAGGATGCTGCTCCAGAACCGCTTCGATCTCACCCAACTCTATGCGAAAACCTCGAACCTTTACCTGATGATCAATACGGCCGAAGAATTCAATGTTACCGTCCGCCAAATAGCGGGCCAGATCCCCTGTTCGATAAAGGCGTGCATCAGGGTCATCATTGAATGGATCAGCAATGAATTTCTCAGCTGTTAGTTCGGGGCGATTTAAATAGCCGCGCGCCAGGCCATCGCCACCAATGTACAACTCACCCGTCGCGCCGATGGGTACCGGCTGCATCCGATTGTCCAGAATATAGATTTGCGTATTGGCTATCGGACGGCCGATAGAAACGATTCCTTCTCCCGGTTCCACCCGCTTGACGGCCGACCACACAGTCGTTTCCGTTGGACCATACATATTCCACACCGATTCGCTTTGCTCAAGCAGCTGATCCGCCAAGTCTCGGGGCATCGCTTCTCCGCCACAGAGAATCTTCAATCCTTTTCTGCCCTGCCATCCTGAGGCCAGCAATAAGCGCCA
>JBJYWI010000051.1:0-4894 GCA_046259385.1 Anaerolineales bacterium | reverse complement strand
ACCTGGAGGAACAACAGTGATAGCATTAGGTGGTAGATCACCAGAATAGGATGCTTTTCCGACGTTATTAGCTATTTTAGCCACCAATTTGTTGGATGCCACTCCAAGTGAGCAGGGTAGATTGAATTTCTGCATAATGTTGGTTTGTAAATCCTTAGCTATTTTTTCTCCAGAATCAGGCATATCGCTCACATCTAAAAATGTTTCATCAACGGAGATTTGCTCTACCAGTGGAGTTAAATTGTGAACTTCCTTCATCACTTCGCTTGAGATTCTGGAATAATGCCTGTGCTTGGGGTTTACTACAATTAATTGCGGGCATTTTTTCAATGCTTGAGCCATTGGCATAGCTGAGTGAACTCCGAATTTTCTTGCTGCGTAAGAACAGGAAGCGACTACACCTCTCGAATCAGGAGACCCTCCAACCGCGAAAGGTTGTGCGATCAGATTGGAATTAAAAAGTTCCTCAACCGAACAAAAAAAGGCGTCGAGATCGAGGTGAATTATCTTGCGATATTTCATCAGTCGAGACGTTCCACAGATATGTGTGTATTCCCGTTGGTTTGTTTGGAAGTTTCTATCTTCACAGGTAAAAAAAAGGAAACAACTTCTCTGTTTGTATGGAAGTGATTTGTTATTTTACTTGTTGAAAATTGGGATCTGTCTTTAATTAATGAAACCGGTAGGAGGAGTTGGTCTGCCATATACCAGTCTACTGCTCCGCCATCGTTGTGGAATTTTAAAAGTGAATTTACCGCTTCCTCAGCGACTTTTTCAGCAAGTTTTCCTTTTTTCCCCAGACTGAAAAATCCACCGCGACTGTTTTCATATGCTGCATTCAGGAATAATGTGGATCCTTTGAATTGAGAAGGCAAGTGATTCAACTTAATTTTTATTTTCGAGTTATCGATTCCAAGTTTTGAATCATACAATATATTTAAAGCCCTCAACTTTTGTCTACCAGCAATGCTTTTATCCAAATTTGCCACGGCTGAAAACCCGGAAATGGTTAATAATTTCCCTCTTTGAACATAATCCAAAGGTTTAGGATTTCTGATCGGGCGGATTACAGCTTGGATTTTTCCGCCGCCCTGGGGGTAAAATCCAGCACTTTCCAAAGACAAGAGAAAGTCAAGTCCAATCTCATGCATAAAAGGAGTCCAAGTGTATTTTAGATATTCATAACTCGGACTCCAGGGCACATGAGTTCCGCCTGTGATAGATACAGAAGAAGCGGAGTTCGCCATACTTAAAGGCGCTAGAATGGTTTGTAGCACAAGGATAGCAGATCCAGCTGTTCCTACATTGAAGGAGTACGAACCAGAGAAGATTGATTTAGGTGAAAAGAAAATAGAATTCGAGTTAAGATAAACTCCTTGGGTCTCTGCCTTGCTTATCTTTCGGGCAGCATTTATCGCCGCTAAATGCTGAGGTCTCAAACCCGGTATTCTGCGGTTTGCCCGTATTCGATTAATATGAAACGGAATCCCTGTAATCATTGAAAGCGAAAGGGCTGTTCGAAGGATTTGTCCACCCCCTTCTCCAATTGAGCCGTCAATTCTAACCATAATGGTTTTATGAAAAAGAAATATTTACAGCAAGAAGTTTTTGTTAATAGATGCAATGCGCATAGACATATATATATTTTGCAACCCTGTCAAGTTGTCTTGTAACAAAAAATATTTCATACCTATTTGTTGACAGTAAAACAATTTTCGCCTATATTATAAATGGCAAAAAATATTTGATTATAGGAGGAAAATAAGGAAAATATATAATATTAGAAAAAAAATATAAGATATCAAACAAATAAATTACAGGAGGATGAATATGAAAAAAACAATTGTGAAATTTTCAATTTTTGTTTTAATAGCATTGCTGACTGCGCAGTGTGCACCAGCTGGAACTCAAACTATTGTCGAAACAGTTGAAGTGGAGGTACCTGTTGAAAAAGAAGTTATCGTTACGCAGGAAGTTGAAAAAATTGTAACGGAAGTGGTAGAAGTTGAAGGTGCTCCAGTTGAGCGAACTGAAATTGAATTCTGGACAACTGATAATGAACCTGACAGGTTGGAAGTGTATGAAGCAGTTGCTGCTAAATGGATGGAACAGAACCCTGAATATGAAGTTCGAATTGTACCAATTGAGGAAGCTGGAGTTTCTCAAAGAATTGCTACTGCACTGGCTGCTAACCGTTTACCTGATGTTGTAAGAATGGGAATTGAGAGGGTTTCTGCATTTGCAGCTGACGGAATTCTTGATGAGGATGCGACTGCTGCCGTAATTGAGAGTGTAGGGGAAGACGATTTCCGGGCTGGTCCTCTGGCAATGGTAACAAATCCGGCAACTGGTACGTACGCCGCAGTGCCTTATGATGGTTGGATTCAGGCAATCTGGTATCGGTCTGATGTTTTCGAGGAGACAGGTCTTGAAGCGCCTACAACTTGGGATGCGATAAATGTTGCCTGCGATACGCTACCTGGGACGGGAAACCTTCTTTACGCAGTAGGTCTGGGTACAGACCCTGGTCAGAATTACGGGCACCAGATTTTCGAACAGGTTGCGATGTCGAACAACGCCTGGCCATTTGATGAGGCTGGTAATGTAACGATGAACACCCCGGAAATGATCGAAGCATTGAAATTCTATACCGATCTTCAGCGATGTGCAATTCCGGGTCCACAGTACTGGCGTGGAGCTCGAGAAGCCTATGAACTGGACCAAGCAGGTATGCTCTTTTACAGCACGTATATTATGGACGACCTGGTAGAAGGTTCTGGAATGGAAAGCGGGGAAAATGTACAGATTGCGGTTGAAGACCTTGCATTGAACACCGCTTTTGCACCAGAAATGGTGGGACCAAACGGCTCTGCATCTTATGGACAATTGGTTACATTAGCTCTAATGCAAGGTGCTGATCCAGCAGCTCAGGATCTGGTTAAATACTTCCTCACTGAAGGTTATCAGGAAGTGCTGGCGTTAGCACCATTTGGAAAGGTTCCAGTAACAAAAAGCGCGGTTGATGGGTGGAAAGATTTGAGTCCTTTCTTTGAAAATTACTCTGGTGAAACCCTGGATCAGATTGCCAATGGTTATGAAACGATGCAGCGATGGCTTTTCCGCCCGGATTATGATTCTACTCAGAGAGCGGTTATTGGAGATATTGAAGGACGACTGCTTATCCCGCAGGTCATAAGTAATATTGCCCTAGAAGGTACCATGACACCTGAGACTGGGGCTCAATGGCTGCAAGAGCAAGTCGAAGCTCTATATGCTGAAAGACAATCTGAGTAACAATACGTCATTTGCACACTTATTAGGGACACAGGAATGGTCTGTGTCCCTACAATTCCCTTGATTCTTCAATGACAACGGATTCTCAAAAGCCCAGGTTGTTTGAACGATGGAATTCACTGCAGGCGCGTGAAACACGTTTAGCTTGGGCTCTAATTTTGCCTACTGCAATTATTGTTTTTGGTCTTGTAATTTTTCCAGCAGTTTTTAGTGTTTGGATCAGTTTCAGGGATGTTGGATTAAGTAACTTGAACAATGTATTTAATGCCCCATTTGTAGGGTGGAAAAATTATATTGACGTATTTAACGATTTTTCTTTCAAATTTCAAGGTATGCAGAGCTGGGGAGCTGCGGTCACTTCAATTGTTTATTCTTTTGTTGCGACAATAGCTACAGTTTCATTGGGATTAGTTGCGGCGTTATTGTTAAATCGCCCTTTTCGGGGCAGGGGAGTAACCAGAGCAATTTTTCTCATCCCGTATGTAGCGCCAATAGTGAGTATGGCGTTTGTCTGGAGGTGGATACTTGATCCACGACCATCGGGTGTGTTAAACGATGTGCTTACACAACTGGGAATTATTGAAAAACCATTAGCCTATTTAGCTACTCGAGGTCTGGCATTGGTTCTAGTCATTATTTTTGAAGCTTGGCGGTATTTCCCATTTGCTATGTTAATGATCCTGGCAAGATTGCAAGCAATAGATGATACTCTGTATGAAGCTGCGGATGTAGATGGTGCCTCGACTATTGCAAAATTCAGATATATCACCTTACCTGAACTGCGTTATGTTATTGGAGCAATATTCCTTTTGAGATTAATGTGGACTTTTAACAAGTTTGATGACATATTTTTATTAACAGGTGGTGGTTTCGGGACAAAAGTCCTTCCAGTTTTAACCTATGAATTCAGTTTTAGATTATTCAATTTTGGTCGGGGTGCTGCCACTGCTATGATTCTGCTAGTAATTCTTCTGATATTTATGGCTTTTTATATTGGCGTGGTCATGCGGAATGTTGAAGAAAATTAGAGAATTTCCAAATTATTTCTATAAATAACAAAAAATCATTTGCGATGTCAAAATCCGACGACACACCAAAAAATCTTATCGAACATATAGCTGGATGGATTACATATCCACGTTTTATCTTCTTAATTGTATTAACAATTTTTTTGGTAAGTATTATTTTTCCGTTTTACTGGATGGTGAGTTCGTCATTTAAGACTTATGCTGAAATAGGAGGTAGAGAACCAGTTTATATTCCCAGTAAATTGCGCCTTGAAGCATATAAAGAATTATTTGACCCGGAAACCCCGGAATTTTGGAATTTCGGAAGAAATATATTAAACAGCATTATGATCGCTGTTCCGACTGCAATCATCGCGGTCATATTGTCGACTCTGGGCGCTTATGCGATTGCACGTTTATATTTTAGAGGTAAAGATGTGTTGTTGAACAGTATATTACTGATCTATTTATTTCCTGGGGTTTTATTAATTATCCCCCTCTTTGCAATGCTGTCTCAATTGGGTGCAAAATTAGGTTTCGAGGTGCGGGACAATCTGCCAATCATCATTGTTACCTATCTTGCCCAGACACTT
>JBJYWI010000050.1:21008-25468 GCA_046259385.1 Anaerolineales bacterium | reverse complement strand
CGGTACCCAATAATTGGCACCCCAATTGTTTCAAGCAACTCTACCGTCGCCCGCAGGTCGAGGATTGCTTTGGCTCCAGAACAAATAACAATGATTGGCGTCCTGGAGAGCTGCAGTAGGTCAGCTGATATATCAAAACCTGGACCTAGATGGACCCCGCCAATCCCGCCGGTAGCGAACACTTTTATTCCCGCAAGATGTGCGCAATAAATAGTGCCTGCAACCGTTGTCCCCCCACTCCAATTTTGAGAAACTGCAACCCCTAAATCTCGCGCACTTATCTTGCGCATTCCGCTTTCACCTGCCAGTCGAGTCAACTCGCTATCATTTAAACCCAACCGGATAACGCCATCTAAGAGCGCAATCATCCCAGGAATCGCACCCATCGATTGAACTATACTCTTCAATTCTTTTGCCAGTTCCAGGTTGGCGGGATATGGTAAGCCGTGGGTAATCACAGTTGATTCAAGCGCCACAACAGGATCCCCATTAACCAGTGCAAAAGAAATTTCATTGCTTGCAATAAAATTTGTGTTTCCTGCAATTTTCATTTCGCTACCCTTGAATTTTAGAATTTTCTTTCCAATATCTTTTGTAATTATAAGTTACTGATGCTGGTTACCACCTTCAGGATTGATTTATAATATGCCAGATTTATAAAGAGAAATTTAGTTGATTAAAAAAACATATAGGAAAAAATATATGAATGATTTTCCAGGAAAAGGAAAAGTAGCTGTTGTAAAGACTTCACCCGAAACAATATTTGAGGATGTGGCAAATGTGATGCACAAAGCCGGGTTTCAGGAGGCTTTGCCGAAAGAAAACCAAACTGGGCTTAAAATAAATATTTCCTGGCAGACCTGGTACCCTGCCTGTTCTTCTACACCCTGGCAGATTGAAGGAGCAATCCAGACGCTGTTAGATGCCGGTTATAAAAACCTTGTTGGAGTCCATAACGACACAGTCGTTGTCGACACGTCAGACGCTGAGTTGAACAACAAGCACAAATTCGTAACAGATAAATATAACGTTCCGTGCATTTACTTATACGACCAGGATTTTGAATGGGTTGAATACACTCCCAAAAGACAACTGCTGGTTCTGGATCAGGTTTATGAAGATGGTATTTTCATTCCAAAGGCGCTTGTAGGGATGAATATCGTCCACCTCCCCACGGTTAAGACTCATGTGTTCACAACCATCACCGGTGCGATGAAAAATGCATTCGGCGGGCTGCTCCACCGCCATAGGCATTGGACACATTCCGTCATTCACGACACCATTGTCGATCTATTGACCATTCAGCAGGACATCCATCCCGGGATTTTCGCACTGATGGACGGTACATTTGCCGGCGATGGGCCCGGACCTAGGGCAATGCGCTGGCACGAGAAAGACATTCTTCTGGCTTCAGCCGACCAGGTAGCGATTGATGCAGTCTCAGCGAAGCTTCAAGGATTTGATCCACTCAGCATCAAGTTCATCCGCAGAGCGCACGAGCTTGAGCTCGGGATCGGTGACCCAAAACAGATACAGATCGTCGGTTATGATATCGAAAATGAACCGCCGTGGGGTTTTGTTCAGGAAGATACTTTTGCCAGCCGTGGTCAAAAATTGATTTACCACGGTCCGCTCAAGCCTTTTGAAAAAATCATGTTGCAAAGTCCGCTGGTTCCGTGGTCATATTTTGCAAGCAATTTTTATCATAATGTCTACTGGTACCCTTTTGTCGGACGCAAGCGGGTTGAATCAGCACTGGATACCAAGTGGGGCAAAATGTTTAAATCGTACGGAGATGGGGAAGTAGTAATGCCTGGTATGGAACCCAAGACAGTGATTCAGGCAGTGGCGGGATTAACAATACTGGTCGCTGCCGGAATTGGAATGCGGGTAATGCTCCAGAAGAAAAAGGAGTAAAAAACTCAGGTTCAACGCATTATAAATCCCCTACTTCTACACACCACAGACCTGATAAAAACCATATGCCCTGTCTGGAACTTCACTGCCACACCATTTACTCGAAAGACAGCCTGTTCAAACCCGAACAAATCATCCAAACGTGCGACCGCAAAGGGATTGACCGTATCGCGATTACAGACCATAACTCCATCGTGGGTGCGGTAAAAGTAAAAGAAATTTCGCCGGAAAGAGTAATCGTCGGTGAGGAGATCTTTACTACAAAGGGTGAACTGTTGGGATATTTCGTGCAGGAACGCATTCCGCCGGGTCTCAACCCGGATGAAACCATCGAGCGGTTAAGGGAACAAAACGCATTTATAAGTGTCTCCCATCCATTCGATGCCTACCGCAAAGGCGCCTGGAATCAAAACGACCTTCTGGATATTGTGGACAAAATTGATGCTATCGAGACTTTCAACGCCCGCTGCATGTTATCCAGGTTTAATCTGGAAGCGGAAGAATTTGCAGAAAAACATGGTTTGCTGAAGACAGTCGGATCGGACGCACACCACCCTGCTGAGCTTGGGAAAGCCAGATTGATCACAAATGAATTTATTGACTCAGTTGGCTTTAGCCAAGCGCTGGTCGACGCCAGGCAGAACTGCCGGCTGTCCTCCCCTCTGGTGCATTTTTACTCCCGCTATGCGGTCTGGTACAAGAAAAGAAAAAATTTGATCCAGCGATACAGCTGATCGAGATAAATTACCTTGACCGTTATATTTTTCGAGTTAAAATACACCACTAAGGGGCGGTGGCGGAACTGGCAGACGCAGCGGACTTAAAATCCGCCGGTAGAGATACCTTGTGGGTTCGATTCCCACCCGCCCTACTAATTTTAGATCTTCAAATTGAAAAGCACGCTGGACTGAGAGCGTGTTTCTTTAATTATTCGGGGAATTAAAAGCATAAAATTTCAATCATGAATGAAGGACATTGCCAACCATCTTATTGATACCCCCTAAATATATTACAATTACTTACTCAGAAAAAAATAATCCTTAACTACCGTTTACGCGACCTCACCGAAATTTGGACAATTTTGTCAAAGCAAAATACTAAGAAGTTTCAACCAACCCTATGCCACAGGTAACGATTATCTACGGTGAGAAATCTACTGAGATAAATACTCAAGCGGGTGAAATCATTGGGGAAGTAATCGCGCGTGCTGAACTGCCATTGGAACAGCCCTGCGCTGGAAAGGGAACTTGCGGGCTGTGCAAGGTACTTAACGAGAAAGGTCTGGCGGAGCCGGATGACATAGAGAGAAAACACCTGACACCGGGCGAGATCGCGGTTGGAAACAGGCTGGCATGCAGGGCAAGAATAACAGGGGATGCCCGCATTATTCTGGCGCCGGTTGTGATCTACTCCAATAAAGTCTTCAAAGGCAGCAACCGCTACCGACGTGTGAAGGATGTACCGCTTGGCCTGGCAATTGACCTTGGTTCAACCACGGTAGCTGCATTCCTTACCATGCTAGATAATAGTGAGGTATGTAAAGGAGCAGCCAGTCTTAATCAGCAGTCGGTTTATGGAGCGGATGTGATCTCACGTCTTTCAGCTGCGGTCAAAAACAAAGTGGATGCTAGGAGGATGCACCGGCTGGCGGTTGCTTCCATCAACCAGGCAGTCGATTCACTTAAACTTTCAAAGAAAATTCGGAACCGCATCCGCAGAGCCACAGTTGTCTGCAATCCTGCTATGCACCACCTGCTGGTAAATCTGCCGGTTGGCAGCCTGGCATTGATGCCGTTCCAACCTTTTAGAACCGGTCCAATCCTGAATGCAGTTAATATACTGGACGGTACACTTACCGGGGATATCCAGCTTGATCTCCCGCCTCTAATCGGCGGATTTGTAGGCTCAGATGCCCTGGCTTGTCTGGAATTTTTTGGATTCGACCAAGCAAAAGAACCAATTGCAGCGATAGACCTGGGTACCAACGGAGAGGTGATGGTCACAGATGGAGAGCAAATCCTGGTCGCCTCGACCGCTGCTGGACCGGCTTTTGAAGGAGTTAACATCTCGTGCGGGTCCCGGGCTGTTGACGGAGCGGTGACAAAAGTGAGATTAAATGGAAATGAAATAACCTTCGAAACAATAGCTGATGAAGAACCAGTGGGATTAACAGGTTCAGGGCTTTTAAGCGCGATTAAGGAATTCCGCCAGGCAGGTATGATCGCAGCCAATGGGAGAATTGAAGCGACCGCAGCACTGCTGGTACAGGAAAATAATGGCTCAAACTTGAAAGCCCTGCGATTGACCCCAGATGGCAGGCTATCCCTGAAGCAGAAAGATATCCGGGAACTGCAGAAAGCTAAAGGGGCAATCCGGGCGGCGATCGACGTTCTGATGGCGAAACTGGAACTTCTCCCAAAGGATATCAACAGGTTGATATTGACCGGTTCATTTGGTGGCCAGGTTGACATCGATGCAGTCCTCGCGATTGGCATGATCCCACCAGTTCCAAGATCCAACATAGAGACAATCGCCAATGGAGC
>JBJYWI010000050.1:0-20908 GCA_046259385.1 Anaerolineales bacterium | reverse complement strand
TTGGCATGATCCCACCAGTTCCAAGATCCAACATAGAGACAATCGCCAATGGAGCCGGGTTTGGAGCAGCGATGTTCCTGACCGATGCAGGTTTCGAACATGGATTAAAACTTGCAGGAAAAGCAAAACAGATTGACCTTGATCTTGACAAGGATTTTTTCAATCGGTTTATCCACGGCATGTCTCTGGAGGCATAATATCAATAGCCAGCCAGAAATGGTTATAGTAAAAATGAAACAAAAAAGCGGAAATTGTAATCCGGTCCAATTTATACCAATGACTACAACTCAAATAAGAAAGAAACTATAATTTTCCTTTTCACTATGAAGAGTCACCGCAGAGTGAATTCAGGAAAGAATCCGGGACCGCTATCGAGAGATCAAAATCCAGCTCCTTTCCACAATCAAGACATATCAAGTGATTCTGGAAATCTTTACTTAAGTTTTCACAGGATTCATTATCCGGCAAATTGGACACAAAGCCAGAACGAGAATGTGCGCATGTTTTGTTACACGGCTTCTTCTCAGGTGATTCCAATCAAATAACCTCCAAAAAATGCTAATAGCAGGAATTCACCACTAGTAGAACACAAAACACCCTGCAATCAAGTTTGAAATGATGATTCAAACCAAAAACCCACCTCAAGGTGATTTTCGAAATAACTTCTTGTTATCAAAATCCCCCAATAGTTTACAAGTTGAATAAAATAGTCCCCTAGGTTCAACTCACCAATGTAGCGAATTGAATATTTGTGAGAAAAATAATGATAAATGATAAATCTATCAAAATTGTATTTATGGGATCCCCTGAATTTGCAGTCCCAACCCTGGAAGCCTTACATCAGCATTATGAAATCGCCGGAATTGTAACCCAACCAGACCGTCCAGCAGGACGAGGTCGCAAGCTGCAACCACCACCTGTAAAAACTAAAGCATTGGAACTGAACTTGCCATTGATACAACCAGAAAGGTTAAGGAACCGTGAATCAACAGTCCAGATTTTTGAATGGAATCCTGATCTGATTATCGTGGCGGCTTATGGACAGATTCTAAAGCCGGAAGTGTTGGACCTTCCGGAATACGGCTGCATCAACGTTCATGCTTCTTTGCTTCCCCGTTGGCGGGGAGCGGCGCCGATACAGGCTGCCATTCTTAATGGCGATAACAGAACCGGTGTTACCATAATGCTGATGGATGAAGGTATGGACACAGGACCGGTATTAAACCAGCGCTCAGTTAACATTTACAACGATGATACCGGGGGTTCTCTTTACAGACGCTTATCAAAACTTGGTGCTGAACTTCTGATCGATACGCTTCCGGATTACATTAACGGTGTAATCAATCCGCAAATTCAAGACGATTCTCTAGCGACCCTCGCGCCATTGCTGAAGAAGAAAGATGGGGAGCTCGATTTCACAAAATCAGCGGCTGAGCTGGAAAGGCAGGTGCGCGCATATAACCCCTGGCCGGGGACGTTTATGAAATGGGACAACAATTTTTTAAAAATTCACGAGGTTACGCTGGGTGAAGGTTTAGCAACGGAAAAAAGAACGGAACTAATCCCTGGAAAAAGAACTATTACCCAGGGGTTTCCGTCTGTAATGACCAGTGGCGGCGTGTTGTTACTGGAGAGTGTTCAACCTGCGAGTAAAAAAATAATGTCCGGAAGAGATTATCTATCAGGAAGTCGGGATTGGTCTGTCGAAGCGGCAAGATAACCATCTAATTCTGCCTATTCTATAACCCCATAAAAAAGCGGTAGAGGTTCTACAGGTTCAGGACTGAAACCATACGCATTTAAAAGTTTTTCTTTTGCTATTTCGAATGTTCCCCGATCCTGGGCATGCAGGCTGAACAGCGGGTCGCCTACTTCAACCCAGTTGCCAACTTTGTGGTGAAGAACAATCCCCACTGCATGATCGATAGAGTCACCCTTCCTAGACCGACCGGCGCCTAAGGTAACAGCAGTTTTTCCGACCGTTAAAGCATTTATCTCACTTATATAACCAAATTCTGGCGAATTTACGGTTTCGATAATATTGGCTGAAGGCAGCTTCGCTGGTTCGTCGATGTAACTGACATCACCAGATTGAGCGATCACCAGCTTGCGGAATTTACCCCATGCACTGCCGTCCTGGATTGTTTTTTTTGCATACTTTTTTCCCGATTCTGCATCTGGAGTAACCCCTCCTAGGGTAAGCATTTGACCTGCAATCATCAAGCAGTGTTCAAGAAAATCGGTCGGACCTTCTCCGTGAAGAGTATTGATCGCTTCCTCCAGTTCGAGTGCATTTCCCACCGCAGAACCTAAAGGCTGGTTCATATCTGACAAGATTGCCACCGCTTTCGCTCCGGCTAATCTCGCGATCTCCACCATCAGGCTGGAAAGCTCTCTTGCATTTTCCATATTCTTGATAAAAGCACCGCTGCCTATTTTTACATCCAGCACAATCGCTTTCGTCCCAGAGGCGATCTTTTTGCTCATAATGGAGGAGGCAATCAATGGAATTGATTCAACAGTCCCTGTAACATCCCTAAGGCTGTAAAGTTTGCCATCGGCTGGAGCGAGATCGGCGGTTTGACCTGTCAGAACCAGACCAATAGAGCGGATCTGATCAATGAATTCATCTCTTGTCAGGTCTGTGCGAAATCCAGGTATGGATTCCATTTTATCAAGCGTTCCCCCACTGAACCCCAAGCCTCTACCCGACATTTTCCCAACTGGCAAACAGCAGGCTGCAACCATCGGCGCAACCACAAGCGTGGTTTTATCCCCAACGCCGCCAGTGGAATGTTTGTCAACAACAAAATTCCCAACCTGAGATAAATCAAGGATCTCACCTGATTGCGCCATTGTCAGTGTCAGGTCCGTTGTTTCCCTGGGTGTCATGCCGTTAAGCGCTACCGCCATCGCCCAAGCTGCTGCCTGATAACTCGGGATATCTCCAGACGTAAATCCATTTATAAAGAATTCGATTTCTTCTTTGGTCAATTCCCCTTTATCCCGCTTCTTGATGATAATATCTACGGCACGCATTTTCAGCTCCAGAAAGATTTACGCAAAATAAGGATGGATGTATAAAAATTAGAAGGAATGGCGCTAATTATAAACTGCCGGCTTTACCTTTATTACACTCCGTTGAGCTATAAAATCAGCATTGCGTCCCCAAAAGAATAAAAGCGGTAGTTCCATTCCTTGGCGATTTCATAGGCGTCAAGTATTTTCTCACGACCAGCAAAAGCGCTCACCAGCATGATTAATGTCGAACCCGGCAAATGGAAATTTGTAATCATAATATCTACAATCCTAAAATCATAGCCTGGCAGGATATACAGGTCAGTCATACCTTCATATGCGGATACAGCATAACCAACCTTTGGTTTTTTCCCTGCAGCGCTCTCCAGAGCTCTGACACTGGTGGTCCCAACTGCAATTATGCGCCCACCCTCCATCCTGGTTTGATTTACCAATTCAGCGGTCTCTTCAGAGATAGAGCAGAATTCGCTGTGAATTTGGTGATTTCGGGGATCATCAACAACAACCGGCGCGAAGGTGTCCAGACCTATATGGAGTGTTAAAAAAGTTGTTTTGATACCCATTACTGACATCGATTTAAGCAATTCAGTGGTGAAATGCAGTCCTGCTGTAGGGGCAGCGGATGAGCCTGTATCCTTTGCATACACTGTCTGATAACGCTCAGGATCAGAGATGGTTTTTTTTATATACGGAGGCAATGGAACAGAGCCAATTCTATCCAACAACGAATCAATGGGTTTTTCGAATTGTATTTCCCTGAGCGAACCAGAACCCGCTTTTGTAATTTCAGCAGTTGGCCCACTATTGATTTCTATAATCATGCCAGGATTCACCCCTTTTCCGCCCACAAGACACTCCCAGCGATTTGATTCAATTTTCTTCAATAATAGGATTTCAACTTTGCCGCCTGTCTGGGCTTTTTTCCCAAATAATCGCCCGGAAATCACTCTGGTTTCATTCAACACAAGCAAATCCCCAGTTTTTAAATAATCACCAATCTTATAAAATCTTGTATGTTCAATTTGACCAGTGTCACGCTTTAAAACCAATAACTTGGCTAAATCGCGCGGTTCTGCTGGGGACTGTGCGATAAATTTCCGTGGTAAATCGTATTTAAAATCTTCTGTCTTCATTCGAATGCAAAATTCAAAATACTTCTATGCTATTTGAAAAATCGAACGAAAAAGTTAAGGATGATGGTGAGTGCAATCGACAGCAGGATCGATATACCGAGACCAAAAATACAGGATAAATTTCCCCTTTCAAACTTGATGTCGCCAGGCATTTCGCCAATTTGAAATCCAGCTCTCGCAAACAGATAAAAAATCCCCCCCGTTATGATCAGAATTATCCCAACGATGATTAATAAACGAGATAAAGACAGCATTCAGCAACTACCTCGGAAACGGTTAACCCGAATTTATAAGAGCCGTACCTGGGAATCCAATTCAAAGGGAAAACCAAGGTGATCATACGCAAGTTTGGTCGCGACTCTTCCCTGGGATGTACGCTCAATAAATCCAAGCTGGAGCAAATACGGTTCAACCACATCCATAATCGTATCTGCTTCTTCATTAATCGAAGCAGCGATCGTATTCAAACCCACCGGACCGCCATTATATTTTTCGATTACCGTTCTTATTACCCGACGATCCATGTCATCCAAACCCAGTTCATCAACATCAAGCAGTTCAAGAGCCCGGATGGATACCTTGCTTGAGATAATACCTTGAGCTCGCACTTCAGCATAATCACGAACCCTTCGTAGCAGTCTGATAGCCACACGCGGTGTGCCTCTACCGCGTTGTGCTATTTCAGTGACTCCTCCATCCTCTGCACCTACATCCAGAATTTCCGCGGCTCTCGATACGATAGAACACATCGCTGGCAGGTCATAAAAATCCAACCGGTAGACCGCTCCAAACCTAGCTCTTAAAGGTGCAGTCACAAGAGCCAATCGAGTTGTAGCTCCAATAACAGTAAACTTCGGCAAGTTCAAGCGGATCGACCGGGCAGAAGGCCCTTTTCCAATAACAATATCGAGGGCAAAATCTTCCATTGCAGGGTAAAGCACTTCCTCAATCACCCTGCCTAATCGATGAACTTCGTCAATAAATAAAACATCACCTGAATTTAAATTTGTAAGGATAGCTGCAAGATCGCCAGGGCGCTCAATCGCAGGCCCCGAGGTAACCTTTATATTCACACCCATTTCATTCGCAAGGATATGGGCTAATGTCGTCTTACCGAGCCCTGGGGGACTGTAGAATAAAACATGATCCAGGGGCTCCTCTCTCTGTTTCGCGGCTGAAATTAATATGGAGATATTTTCCTTGACCCGATCCTGCCCGATAAGGTCTGCAAGATATTTCGGTCTCAAAGCGTTATCAAAACGGTCCCCAGAACGGGACTCCGGATCAACCAGACGGTCTGGTTTGCTGTTCATAAAATTGATTATAACTCACTAAGTATTGTCGTAAGCAATCCAAATGGTAGAGCTTAACTACGGTATACAGCTTATAATAAACCCAATCTGAAGCTGGAGGATTTGAATGTCAAATGTATTCGCTTCTACCCACCCTTTAGTGGCTCACAAATTAACCAAACTCAGAAATAAATCTACAGATTCGACAACATTCAGACAGCTGATCCGCGAGATTGCAACACTACTGACATATGAAGCGACCGCGGATTTAAACACACAACCCAAAGAAATCCAAACACCTCTAGCGCCTTACACAGGCAAGGAATTGCAGGCGAATATTGGTCTGGTACCAATTCTCAGAGCTGGATTAGGGATGGTAGCGGGCGTTTGGGAACTGGTGCCTTCTGCTGAAGTCTGGCATATTGGATTATACCGGGATGAAAGGACACTTAAACCGGTTGAATATTACAACAAGTTACCCATTGAACCAACAGTATCGGTTTGTCTCATACTCGATCCTATGCTGGCAACAGGTGGTTCAGCGGTCGCCACAATCGATATTCTAAACCAATGGGGAGTGAGCAGCATAAAATTTGTCGGAATAATCGGCGCCCCAGAAGGAATAGAAAATCTTGATAAACATCATCCTGAAGTCCCTATTCACCTTGCAGCTGTTGATGAAAAATTGAATGAAAAAGGATTTATTTTGCCCGGATTGGGTGATGCAGGAGACAGGCAGTTCGGAACAGGTTAAAACTGACTACTCCCCCTTTAAGATCCCAAATTGGTAGGCTTTATTTACTGCTTCGACACGGTTCGAGGCGTTTAATTTCTCAAGTATGTGGCGAACGTGAGTTTTGACTGTATTGTCAGAAATAAACAATTTATTCGCGATCTGAACAGGTGTCCTTCCCTCAGAAAGACACTCGAGAACCTCCATCTCCCTGCTACTCAAGCTTTGAGGTGTTTGTTTTGTTATCGCCTGTTTCTAAATATTGAGTCGTTGCGCATTCAAAAATTACAAATATCATCAACCCGATTATAACAATTTGATAGATATTTTTCATTAATTAATCCATTTTATTTAATACATCCAAAATCTCGGAGCTGTGTTCTGCTGGTTTAACATTTTTAAATATATGGTAGATAATCCCATTTTTATCTATTAAGTAAGTGGTTCGCTTAATTCCATAATACTCGCGCCCGGCAGATTTTTTTAAACCCCAGACTCTATACTTTTCAGCGATTTCATGGTTTTCATCCGCCAACAGAGTGAACGGAAGGTTGTATTTTTTCTTAAATTTTGTATGCTTTTCAGGAGAGTCTGGGCTTACTCCGATTATTTCAACATCTACGCTTTCGTATTGACTGTAATCATCTCTGAAACCGCATGCTTCTTTGGTGCATCCAGGCGTGTCGTCCTTGGGATAAAAATACAAAATCAGCGGTTTACCATTGTAATCCGACAGCTTTCGTTCAATTCCATTCTCATCTGGCAGTACAAAGTCAGGCGCTTTCACACCGGGTTCTAAATCCATAATATTCTCCTGATTATTCTTTATTTTACTTCAGCAATTATATCTCCCATATTTTTAAAATCATAACCTGGTAATATAGCAATAGATTCACGGAATTCTTTATTTGATAATATTTCGAACAATGGATCCAGCAATTTATTATCAAGATTTTTTTTCGGTATGATCAAATCGTATCTTTCTTTAAACAGAGGAATAAAATCCAATCCCAACGCATCTGCCCCCGCTGCTATGCCTAAACCGCAATCAACCCGGCCAGATTTTACCGAAGCAGCAACCGATAAATGAGAATATTCTTCCCGTTCATATCCATTTATTCGATTTGATCTCAAACCTAATTGCTCTAATTGGTAATCCAACAATATCCGGGTTCCCGAGCCTCTCTGACGGTTTATAAATCGTACATCTTCCCTTGCAATATCTTCTAACCTTGAAATTCCTTTCGGGTTGCCTTTTTGGATGTAAAGACCCTGTTGTCGCCATGATAAATTGACAACCTTTAAACGAATATTTGGGATATATCGATTTATATAAGTCAGATTAAAATCTCTGGTTTCTGGATCAAATAAATGAGAACCCGCAAAATGAGCTTCTTCCTTGCCTAACGCAAGCAGACCACCCAGGCTGCCTATGTTTGATGAACTGAGTCTGCGATCGTATTTCACTAGGAAATTTGCAATGTAATCCAGGATAATATCGTGTGAACCGAGGGTCAAAATTGTATTCTCAACATCAGTTAATGATCGATACAATCGCACATTTACATCTGTTCCTGATTCAAGTCCTTGAGAACCGCGTGGAATAATTACTATGCCGTCTGCATTTACCAAAGATGATATGACACCTGAACCTCGTGACAATGGAGAAGCAACAAACCTATCGCCCAACTTTGCCACTGCTACTCGCATGTAATCATCATCACCTGCTGGAGAGGTAATTTTTCTTGTAAAGGATGCATTTATCTGCTGGAATTTGATAGGATTCCTGCCTGTCCATCTAGCAATCATCGGTTCAACAAACAATTCAGCGGTTAAAGCAGCTGAAACTGGATAACCCGGTACACCGATGACAGGTATTTCTTTATCACTTATAGCGTTTTTAGCGATGAGACCAAGAATAACCGGATGACCTGGGCGAACAGCGATTCCATGTACGAGAACAGTTCCAAGTTCAGAGATTACCTTGGCAGTAAAATCCTCCGAACCAGCTGATGAACCAGCGTTGATTAGTATTAAGTCGCATTCAGATGAAGCATTTAATACTTTTTCTTTAATAGCATCATAATTATCCGCAGTAATAGGATACCGGATTGTCTCCCCACCCCAGGATTTTACCTGTGAAGCAAGTATTATTGAATTGTATTCGACAATGTCCCCGGCACTGACCGGCTCACCAATACTTACCAGTTCACTCCCAGTAGGTATAATTCCTACTATTGGTTTGCGCGACACAAAAATCGAATTGTGACCACAAGCCGCGATTGCCCCTAAATCCACCGGTCGTATTATTTGACCTGCAGGTAGCACCAGCTGAGTAGCAACCATATCCTCTCCAATAACCCGCACTTGACTCCATGGTGTAACCGCACTCCTGATTCGGATGCTTACAGGATCGCGTGGATTGCCTGCTTTTTGACCATTTTTATTCAATGACTCGACATTTTCGATTGGAATAACTGAATCAGCCCATCCAGGGAGAGGATCGCCTGTATCTAAATATTCAAAACCAGTGCTCTCTCCAGCTTCTTTACGCGTGAGTGTAATTGGAGATGTCGGCAGGGCACCAAAAGTGTTAATTGACGAAACCGCAAATCCGTCCATTGCTGAAGAATGGTAATGCGGCGATGATATCTTTGCCCACACCGGCTCTGCCAGCACTCTATCCAGGGCATTTTCATCAACTGGCACAACTTCGCCTGAGCGTTGTCTCCATAAATTACAATCCTCCAATGCTTTAATAAACCTTTGCCAGGCATTCTCAAAAGGTATATCATCTAAATAAATCTTCATAATGGGATCACTTCCACAATTTCTCCTGCGTCGATTCCATTTGAATCCACAGGAATTTTCACGAGACCATTACTTTTAACAAGAGTAAAAATTAGATTGCTTTTCCCAAAGACAGGCTCTGCTTTTAATCCTTTACTATCAATAAGTACACGAACCGGTATCCAATCCTCCCTACCTGCCCTGGAGGGAATATTGATTGAAAGTTCTGCTTCTATAGAAGGATTCAATCCTGGTTCAGATAAGCCAAGTAACTTCTGGAGAACTGGGTGAACAAATAATTTTGTTATTACTAAAGCACTAACTGGGTTCCCTGGTAAACCTATCACTGGTTTGCCATCACATATTGCAAGGATAGTGGGTTTTCCTGGTCTAATGTTTATTCCATGGACCAGAATGCCTGGAGGTCCCAAACTATTGATCACTCTGGCTGTATAATCACGGGCGCTTACAGAAGATCCAGCTGTGATAATCAGCATGTCACTTTCTCGGAATGCTTTCTCTGTTTCTTCCATGAAACGATCGATCTGGTCGGGAACAATACCATGTCGCATCGGTATCCCGCCATATTTAGCGATCAGAACAGATAGAGTGTGAGAATTTATATCCCTTACCTGACCTGGAGATATATCCATTTCAGGCGATACAATTTCATCACCAGTTGATAATAGGCCAACAATTGGTTTTTTCAAAACAGAAAGTTTAGTAATTCCAAACGCAAGTAGTCCTCCGATTTCAGCTTCGCGAATCTTTTTATTCCTTGATATTAGTATTTCGCCGGATTTTATATCCTCACCTATCTCGATAATATTCTCCCCAACTGCGGAGGGTTTGTATATTTCAACTTCATTAGAATTTAGCCTCTGAGTGTCCTCAACCATTACCACCGCACTAGTTCCTACAGGAAGCATTCCTCCGGTATGGATCTTAGCGCATTCCGCTGGGGAAATCTCTAATTCAGTTTCTTGGCCCATCAGAACTTCCCCAACCAATTTTAAATACGCTGGTAGGGAAGTGCTTGCACCAAATGTGTCCTGCGCCTTTACTGCATAGCCATCCACTGTGGATCTTCTGAAATTTGGAAGGGAGTGTGGAGCGGTTATTTTTTCAGCGGTTACCAAGCCATAGGCATTTTCAGTATCCACGATTTCAGCAGTGAGATTTGGCATTATCCTTTCCAAAATAAGATTACGAGCAGCATCAGGTGCCAGTAATTTTAAGAATTCAGTCATATTTTAATTATCCTGAATTTATTTTTTCAATGAGGTCATGAAAAATTAATTAATCCAATATGCGAACGTGATTAAGTAAGTCATCAAACTGAATAAAGCAAGCGCAACTGTTGTAATCACTGTCCAATTAGGTTTTAAACCGCTCGCTATTCTTCTCATCTGCCAGATTTGAAACAATCCCACCGGCAGGGTCAGTACACCAGATACCAAAACAAAATTCGGGAGTCCGAAAACTGCCGCAATTCCTAATAATAAATATGAACTGAGTAGAAGAATATTGTGGAGGGTAAAGCCGTAATCACATCCCAATCTAACCACCAGGGTTTGCTTGCCATATTTAAGATCTGAAGCATAATCCGGTAATTCAAATGTTATTAATGTTGATATAAGTAGAGTCGTCAGGCTGAAAGTGGTCATCGGTAACAATCGATGAAATTCTCCTGCTTGCAGAAAAAACGCGAATAATGGAACAAGAAATGCAATAATCACCGAAGCCAGCAATTCGCCATATCCTGATCCCTCCAGTCTTAGGGGTGGTGTCGAATATAAAACTGATCCAGCAAACGCAAATATCATAATTAGAATGATGAATGGGGAGAGCTGAATTTGCGACATGATAATAACAGTAGATGACGCAAGAATTGCAAAACTGGTGAAAGCAGAAATCAACGCCACTCTACGAGGAAGTTTACCAGGACCAAGCGCTCCACTTCCACCGGTAATTGGTGTCCTATTTTGGTTATTTTGATCCTCGCGATAATCAAAATATTCGTTAAGATATTGAGCACTTAATTGCAACAGCGTGACCCAAATTTGTCCTAGGACATAGGTTTCGAGATCAATTGAAAAACCCAGATAATGGGCTATGCCAACCCCTAGAGCATAAAGAATAGCAACACCAACAATAAAAATTGGACGCGTCAATCGGAAAAATAATATTAGATTATCCATAATTCAATCCAAGGAAAAATAAAATTCTTCCTCCTGGTAGATAATATCAAATTCAGAAATGAAATAAGAATTAAACATTGAGTCATTCACACCTGTTTCCCAAAGGACAGGGTTCTTAATTCCCTAATTATATTCATTAAACGAAAGGAAACGTTAACAGTTCTTGGGGGCTGTTTTACAATTCACTCAATTCTGGAACAAAGCCGTAATGCTTTTGTCCCAGTATGTACATCCAATTTTCCAACAATGGAAGAAAAAACAAATTTTTTGTTTTTGCCCCAGCAAGGAAAAACCTTGGCAAATATGTGTATCTAGTTTCTAAATAAATTGGTCAGAAAAAACCATAAATTCGCTGGTCTTTCAGCCAATCTACGGGTGAAATATGGATACCATTCTGTGCCATATGGCACATAAATACGAACAGGGTATCCCTCTGTTAAACATTTGTCCTGCAAATCACGACGGATGCCATACAGCATCTGAAATTCCAAGGCTTTCTTTGATAAACCTGCACTCTCAGCATGCTTAACAGCAAAATCAATCCGGTCTGGATCATGGGTACCTACCGCACATATAGGTGGAATTTTGCCATCTAAACCAATTTCTCCAATTGTATTCTGCGCCTCTGCATCAATAATTATTTTGGCAATCTTATCAAAATTTTCATCTACATCTTTTTTCTTAGGGAAAGCAATTGAAGCAGGTTCTTTATATGCACCTTTGCACAGACGGACTTTTCCCCCTTTCGACACAATAGATCGGATATCAGTTTCACTCCGGTATAGATAAGCTTGAATTACCACACCTACATTATGGAAGTTATATTCGTTCCGCATCTTCCAATATAGATCCAACGTGCTGTCTACCCAAGGAGAATCTTCCATATCAATACGTACAAAATTCCCAGCTTCTTTAGCCCGATTCAAAATACTGAAAATATTTTTCTCGCACAAATTTTTGTCAATAGCCAATCCTATTTGGGTTAATTTGATAGAAATATTTGATTTCAAACCAGAGTTCTCGATTGTGTCAATTATAGCTAGAATATCGTCAGTCGCTCTCTTTGCTTTTTCTGTGTTGGAAGTGTGTTCACCGAGATGGTCGAGTGTTGCGTTGAACCCCTTTTGATTGAGCATTTTTACCACATTCATAGCCTGTTCGAGTTCTTCACCAGCAACAAACCGAGACGACGCTTGTTTTGCGATATGTGATTTAGATATGAGATTTCTTGCCCAGGAAGCTTGAGACAAATAAACAAAAAATGATCTAAACATTTTCTCTCCCCAGCAGTTCATGTATGTCTATCAATTATTTATTTTAACATATTGAATTTAAATATATTCCCAATAAAGTCACGCATTTGAATTGACAAAAATCACTTCTTTATCAAAATTCTATGCAGGTAGCAAAATTTCATTGGCATAAATCTTGCAACATTGTATAATCATATAAAGGTGGAAATATTATGTTAGTTCAATCTCAAATACAATCCCTTCGACCTCAAACTACGGCTCACCTCGCCCAGACCATGACACTGCTTGAAATGACAGGAGAGGAAATTTATCAAAAAATTGAAAATGAGCTAGCATCAAATCCAGCTTTAGAAATTATCAATGAAATAAAATGCCCTAATTGTAAGCGGACAATTCAGAAGAATGGACAATGTGCAGTCTGCAACCAACTTAATACTGAATACTCTGAACAACCAATAATATTTGTTTCACCTAGAACAAATTTTCAATTTTTTGATTCGTCAACATCAGATGACGATAGTACACCCGAAGAATGGACTGCAGCAAAAGAAGATCTTCCGGCTTATGTTCTGCGCCAGATCGCGCCTGAACTCGAAAAACTTGAACGCCCTATTGCAGCCCATATTTTAAGCAGTCTGGATGAAGATGGGCTTCTGAGTGTACCCGTTCTGGAGATTGCAAATTACACTCATCATTCAATCTCGCAGATTAATAAGGTCATTAACATCATTCAACGTGCTGAACCAGTTGGTGTTGGCTCTCCTTCAGTTAAAGATGCACTAATTATTCAATTAAAAGTACTTTCGGAATCTCAGAAAATACCAAAATATTCAGAGGAAATCGTTAAATCCGGATTAAATTTGCTCAGCAGACGCGCTTATCATGATTTGGCAAAAAAGCTTGGTATATCCCACAAAGAAGTTAAAAAAGCTGCCCAATTTATCAGCCAAAATCTGAACCCATTTCCCGCGAGAGCTCATTGGGGTGATTTACAAAATTCACCCGATACCCCTCCTACATATCAAAACCCCGACATTATCATAACAAAGCTTAACGACAAAGAAGGTGCCCCTCTTGTCGTTGAAATCATTTCTCCTTTTTCTGGTTATTTGCGTGTTAATCCACTCTTCCGGAAGGCCCTTTCAGATGCACCTTCAGAGAAAATTGACCAATGGCAGAATGATGTTGAAAAAGCTACCCTTCTGGTTAAATGCTTACAGCAAAGGACCAATACCATGGTGCGCCTTATGGAAATTTTAGTAGTAATTCAACGCCAATTTATTCTCAAAGGTGATGCATACATAAATCCAGTTACAAGGGCAAAATTGGCGGATGAGCTTGGAGTGCATGAATCAACAATTTCTCGAGCTGTAGCGAGTAAAGCGCTGCAGCTGCCTAACAAGAGAATCATTCCCTTATCAAAACTTTTCGACCGCAGTCTGCACATTCGCACAGCTCTCAAGCAAATCATAAAACAGGAAAAGAAGCCATTAAGCGATACACAAATTGCAGATTTATTAACAAAGAGGGGGCATACTGTAGCGCGACGCACTGTCGCTAAATATCGAGCGATGGAGGGCATTCTGCCTGCCAGACTCCGCCGAACCAACTCTGTCCAAGCTCTTTAAGCATAATTTACCACGATAATTCCTGAACTGAATTATAATTTTTCCAGGGTAATACAAACATGGAACAATTCTGGGAAAATTTGCAGGAACTGCTTTCAGTTAACGACGAGCTTGGTCTGGAAGACAATCTGAGTAAAATCCTTTCGATCGGTAAAGAACTTTCTGGTGCTGAGATAGTCGCAATTTACCTGGCAAATGACCAGGATCCTGGATTCCAATGTTATGGGTCAATTGACCCACAAAAATTATTACCTGCTACTCTCCCCGCACAGGATATCATCCACCTCCGAAAGTCTCAAGAATGGACCCCCGGGAAGCGTTACAAAACCAAGTTGCATGATACAGCTCGAAATAAAAACCTTGTCTACTTCACTTCTGCCCCAATAGGTCAGTTGAACGCAATTATTGGATTAGTGATTATCGCCGATACCAAAAATCAAGCAACAGATTACACCCTGCAAATTACGAAATTATTGGCAATTACAATGACAACTATCATTCAGGACCATTTGCAAAGGCTTCAAATAAAAGAAGAATTAAATGTGAGTGATTACCGCAGGAGATCCAGTTTAATTATCGAAGAGCAGGTTCATGAGGGTATCATTTTCACCAATCCGGATTTACGAATCATTAAGATCAATATCAGTGCTGAAATGATGCTTGGGTATAAAAATGAAGAGGTAGTCGGACATCAGATTGATGATATCCTGATCACAACAGAGCCAGTATTACCATCGCTCAAAGATGCACAGCGAGGGAATTCAAATTTCAATCTCGGGGAATTAAGGGCATTCAGAAGAAATGGAGACACATTCTCAGCCCATATCCGTACAATACCTGTAAAAAATGAAAATGGAATCGATGGAATAATAGTTCTGATTGCTGACTTAAGTGAAATAGAAAAAATTCAACTCCATGCAAAAGAATTGGAGAAAAGGTCGTTTCTGGGTGAATTGACATCTATTTTTGCTCATGAAGCTAGAAATTCAATAAACAATATAAGCACAACAACCCAAAGGATGGCTTACAACCTGGAGGAGAGTGACCCTAGCAGACCTTCATTGGACATGATACAACAGGAGTGTGAAAGAATGGAGGCATTGATGAAATCAGTTTTATCATTCTCTCGTTCATCTGAATTGGACATGGAAATGGTAAACTTGCCTGCATTAATAACCCATCTCCTACAGAGATTACGTCCAAGAATAACAAGCTACAATGTTGAAGACAGTATAAAAATCGCACCTGAGTGTCCTAATATTCGAGGAAATCCGAGGGCGTTAGAACAGGTTTTTACAAATCTGGTCACTAATGCGCTTCAGGTAATGCGCGACACAGGAGGTAAGTTAGCGATAAAAGTACAACCTGTCAGGACTCCAGAGAACAGGTTAGTTGTTGAAACAAGCGTAGCTGATACCGGACCTGGAATCCCACCCGAGATTCTGGCTAAAATATTTGAACCCTACTATACAACCGAAAAAAGTGGAACAGGTTTAGGTTTAGCAATTGCCAGCCGAATCATAGAAGCCCATAAAGGTACAATTGAGGTTAAAAGCTTTCCAGGCGGAAGTGTTTTTCAAGTTCGCTTACCTGGCGATAATTACTTAAACTGAAATTCCATTACACTCCGGGTCAATTTAATAAAAATAATTTTGAGGTATATATGAGTGCAACCATTTTAATCGTTGATGACGAAGAAATTGCTCGTAAGAATATTGGCACATTTTTATCGGAAAGAGGTTATGAAGCCTTTGATGTTTCTACAATTAAGAAAGCTCAGGAATTTATAGATCAAGGTAAAGCAGATATTGTATTACTTGATGCCCAGCTTCCCGATGGGTTTGGGCCGACCTTTCTTGCAGAAACAGCCTCAATGCCCATGCGACCACCCATTATAATGATCACTGCCTTTGGGGACATAGAGATGGCGGTGGAAGCAATGAAAAACGGAGCCCATGATTTTCTACAAAAACCGATCAAATTCGATCAACTAGAAAGCACTATCCAGCGGGCGGAAGAAATTGTCGCCATGAAAAGGGAATTGGCTCATCTAAGGAGAAGCAGACAGAACCAACTAGATTTTATCGTCGGTGACACACAGGTAATGAAACTCGTTGTCGAGCAAGCCCAGAGGGCAGCTGAGGCTTCCGTCTCGGTTTTGATAACTGGTGAAACCGGAACTGGGAAAGAAGTACTAGCACACGCGATTCACCAAATGGGTCCCCGCAAGGATAAACCATTTATACCAATCAATTGTGCAGCGATTCAAAGCACAGTCCTGGAATCAGAGTTATTTGGATATGAACCAGGCGCATTTACCGGCGCAGAAAAACGAAAACTTGGATTAATGGAGATCGCTGATGGGGGCATATTATTCCTGGATGAAATTTCGTCCATGCCTGTAGACATGCAGGCAAAATTATTACGGGCAATTGAAGATCATTCCTTCAGGCGGGTAGGTGGAACAAATGAAATAAAAGTGGATGTCCAGATTCTAGCCGCCTCAAATCGAGACCTGAAAGCCTTGATGGAAACCGGGATGTTTAGAGAAGATCTGTACTATCGACTGAAAGTAGTGGATCTAGATCTTCCACCCCTATCTGAGCGGAGTCAGGATATTCCTGAACTGGTCGGTTTATTCATAAAAAAAGCGAACCAACGAATGGGCAAAAATGTTCTTGATGTGAATCCAAAATCTATAGAGGTATTAAAACAATATAATTGGCCTGGTAATATCCGTGAATTAAAAAATGTAATTGAGCGGGCAGTCATTTTTTGTGACGATCCAACAATTGAACTCTCCCATTTATCCACTGAAATTATTAATACCCCTCCCAAGGGATCAAAGAAAAAGAAATAATTTCTCAACAAAATAGAAAGCCCCTGTCATTATTCAAGATCAGGGGCTTTTATTTACACCAAACAGAATTATTTTATCTTGTTAGCTAGCCTGGTTATAGGATTCGCCCAGCCAGGCATTGAACCTTGCGTCGAAATCATCAAGTTCATCAACCATAATCAGGTGTGAATATTTATCTGCAGAAATCGTATCTACACGAATTACTTTTTCATCCTGAATTATCCGGGGAAGAACTAATTTAATCTCGAGACTTTCCAACCTAAATTGCACTGATGAGAATATCGTACGCGCTTGAAAATCGATGCGAGACTCTGTTGGAATAATCGATACCGGACCATATGATTTAATCAGCTCGACATAACGATTATAAAGTTCTTTAACCGCCGGAGACGCATTCTTGAGATGTGTATTTTCAGTTATCCGTTGACTTTCCATCGGTGGAGCGACAGGTCCTTGAACCGGTTCAGCAGCTTTCTTATCTGAACGCGTTAAAAGAGAAATGATCCAGACAATCACACCAAGGACAATTACAATAATAATGATAAACAATAGAATTCTTATGATATTCATTAATTCATCACTCGAGCCTTCATCACCTGCTGAAGGAGGCACTGCTGGACTTCCGCCTTCTGGAGCTTGGGTTGGTTGAGGGGGAATCGTTGGTTCAGGTTGGGCTTCAGTTTCCTGCGGGGGTGGTTCAACAGGTTCTTCCGGAAGATTTACCGCTCCATCACCAGGTCGTGAAATCTCCCCAATAGCATCACAAGCAATTACCGAAACTGCAAATAAAACGATAAAAAACATTGAAAACACCAGCTTACTTCTTTTTTGATTCAAAATAATCTCCTGTTTTTTGATTTTCCAGCACTCATGCTGGGGAAAAAGTATCCTACAAAGTCATCCTAAATTTTCTGGCGCGTCCATTAACCTGTACGCCATATCGACTGCTGAAATGGCATCTTCAGCATACCCATCTGCACCAATTTCATCCGCATACTCCTTCGTCACCGGAGCACCACCCACCATTACCTTAACATCATCCCTGATTCCTGCATCAACTAGCGCTTGAATTAATTCATTTTGTTTCACCATGGTAGTAGTCAACAACGCTGATGCGCCAACTATATCCGCATTTACTTCCTTAATGGTTGAGATAAAATCGTTGATGGTTCTGTCTACACCAATATCCACAACTTCAAAACCATTTGCGGTCAACATAGTTCCAACAAGAGTTTTCCCAATTTCATGAATATCACCTTCGACAGTACCCAAAACTACCTTGCCAACAATTTCGCGTTTTCTATCTCCCAGCATAGCAGGCTCGAGAATGCCAAGGGCTGCTTTCATCGCTTCTGCTCCCATAATCAACTCAGGCAAAAAGTAATCCCCAGTGGCAAACAATTCACCTACTTTTTTTATGCCTGGTGTTAATCCCTGATTAATACATTCCAAAGGATCAAGACCCATTGATAATGCTTCTTTTGCGGAAATTTCTGCATCATCTTTCTCGCCATCAATAACTGCTTTCTTCAACTGCAAAAATTTTTCTTCTTTCATTAATTCCTCCTGAATAACAACCCAAAAATTATAAATGAAAAATCAATTTGGAAATGTTCGATTTGACTTCAATATACACCGAATTAACTTGACATTAATTACGACAGATTGTGATAATAGTATTATGACTGAACAGAATTCTTTAAATAACAAATTATTCAAAATTGTCAAAAACAATAGATCAAGAATTTTTGGTTTGTTGTTTTTTATTTTTATATTTTTCTTTTTAGTATTTCTCTCAAAACCTTCATCGGAAATCCCTGAACCAGCTCAAGAAAACAAACAGTTAAATTTACAAAATGAATTTAATGTTCAGGAAAACAAAATTGATATTGGGAAAACTATTCAAAAGACGGTACAGAGCGACCCTTGTATTGAAGATATTGTCAAAGGACTGCCTCAAGAAAACTGGAGGTGCATAACTCCTGAGCCATCAGAAAACCAATCTGATTTTTTATATGATGACAACAAGGAAATTGAAGAAGAAGGGATAACCCCATCACCTACTTTTTCTCCCGAAATAATCGAAAATACTCCTGAACTCGAACAAAAACCATCTATAGAAACTATAAATTGGGACGACGCATTTAATTATGTCGGCGAATTAGTAATAATATGCGGGCCTGTGATCGATAGTCATTTTGCCGCCTCTTCAAGTGGACAACCTACATTTCTCAATATCGGAAGGGAATATCCTGATCCAGACCGTTTTACTGCGTTGATCTGGGGAAGTAACCTGGAAGCTTTTCCCTTCGACCCAGATGTTTACTATATTGGAAAAACTGTATGCATAAGAGGAGTAATTGAGGAATACGAAGGAATATTCGAAATTGAGGTGAGGAGACCTGAACAGATCGAAATCAGGTAAAAACAAATTTAGGAATTATTGTATGCGAGAATTATTTTTCCCGTGCAGTGTTGTTGTAGTAGGAGTTTCTTCAAGAAATTCCAACTTGGGTCGCAATATTGTCTCAAATCTTGTTGAATTTGGTTTTAAAGGAATTGTTTATGCCGTTGGACCACGTGGGGGGATGATTGAGACTCGGAGAATTTATCCTACTATAGGTGAAATACCCGATAAAGTCGATCTTGCTGTCATCCTCACACCCGCCAAAACAGTCCCATCAATACTTGAAGAGTGCGGCCAGAAAGGTATCAGGTGGGCAATTATCGAAAGCGCAGGATTTAGCGAATTTACTGAAGAAGGACGCGAATTAGAAAGTCAACTAATCGAAATATCAAACAAATATGGAATTCGATTTATAGGACCGAATTGTATTGGAGCAATTAATCTAGAAAATGGATTCTGTGTTCCATTCCCGCGCTTGACGAAATTTATCAAAGAAGGAGATGTTTCCATAATTACACAGAGCGGTGGTGTTGGAATGAGCGCTCTGAATTTAATGGCAAATGATGGCCTTGGTTTGAGTAAATTTGTTTCACTCGGCAATATGTTAGATATCAATGCTGAAGATATGTTGGAATATCTGATAACGGATGAAAGTACCGAGATCATCTTTATGTATCTTGAAAGTATCCGGGATGGCCGCCGTCTGATGCAGATCGCAAAAAGTTCCAACAAACCCATACTTGCATTTAAAGCGAATATTGGAAACTACAGCAAGGACATTGCCCAATCTCATACGGCTTCATTAACCAGCGATGATAAAGTGGTTAATGCTGCTTTTCATCAATCTGGAATTATCAGAATACATGATGCCACCTCATTCGGAAATAATTTGAAAATTCTCGAATTGCCTCCGATGAAGGGTAAAAACTTAGCGATTATTTCCCGTTCAGGAGGTCACGCCATAATTGCCGCAGATGCTTGCGAGCTATCTGGATTGAAACTGGCAAAGCTGCCGAAAAATTTTCTGGAAGCGATAGAGGAACACTTCCGGGCTTCTGTAATCCGGTTAACAAATCCTTTAGACTTGGGTGACTTATTTGATCTTAATGTTTACGCAGAAATCGTTGAAAAAACGCTCCAGTTGGATGAGATTGATGGTCTGGTTTTTTTGCACACTTCATTATCGGAGGCGGAGAATCTCACCAGCCGTCATCTTCTGGAACATATAATTAAGATTGTTAATCAGAATAAGAAACCGGTTGCTTACTACTTGTCCACCAATGCAAGTGAAGTCACGTATTTAAAGCAATATTACAATTTCCCGATTTTTAACCAGGTAGTTGAGACAATTCGAGCATTGGAAAAAAGTCACTATTACTACCAAATATACCAGAACATTCAAACAAAATCAGAAATACCAGAATTTCCTATAAATAAAAGAGAAATCAATTTTATTATCCAAAAAGCCGAGGCAGAAGGAAGGAACTTGCTTCTCTCCGAATCCCTTGAAATATTAGAACGGTATGGAATTCCAACCGTTCGCAGCATATGCGCTACCTCCGCTACAGAAGC
>JBJYWI010000049.1:0-13625 GCA_046259385.1 Anaerolineales bacterium | reverse complement strand
ATTTCCATCTGCTGGAAGTGTAACGTCCGTACGGCGCAGGTACCTTAAAAAGGATAAAAAAAGCCAGGACTGCAATAACAAACCACAAGATCATAAATAAAACAAACAGATTGGTGAAATCCATACTCAGCGGTAAAAATTAAATGTCCTGGGTGTCGATAAAACCATTGCTTCTGAACCAGTTGATAGTGTCAGCCAATGTCTCGTATAATGGTCGGGGGTGGTAGTCCAGTTCATGGGTTGCTTTTTCATGACTCTGATTTTTATTGCTCCGCAATTCAAGCAGCGTCGCTCTGGTAAGACGAGGGGTATTGCCTCTCACCCTGTCGTAATAAGGTACAAAGGGAAGGACCAGGTGGGCTAACCACATTGGTATCTGCAAACGGGGTGCAGATACCCCGGAAATCTCCGCCATCATATTAAAAAGCTCAGTGAGTGAGTGCCAGTGTCCGGATAAAAGATACTTTTCGCCTGACGGTGCCCTTTTTTCAGCTCTCGTAGCTCCAATCACGACATCCCTCGCATCCACAAAATCGACACCGCCGGCAATCCCGGCAGGTATCTTGCGGTTCAGGAAATCCATAACACCTTTGCCAAAATGCGATGGTCGAAAGTCGTAAGGACCGACTATCGCGGTAGGATTAACGATAACTGCATCCAGACCTTTTGCAATCCCTTTCCGGACTTCAATCTCGCCGCCCGCTTTTGAACGGTCATACGGAGGATGGTGCTCGGCTTCGACCGCGATCAGTCCCCGGGTTTCATCTACCGGAACATCCAGAGGTTTTTGTTCAAATGCAGCCAGGCTGCTGCAGTGGATTAAGCGCCGCACACTAGTATGCAGACATGCATTCACAACATTGCGTGTTCCAATCAAGTTTACCGCTTTGCATATCGGCCACTCATACATATGAATTGAAACATAAGCTGCTAAATGGTAAACAACTTCGGCCCCCTCGAATGCGCGGCACAACGATTCTGGATCACTGACATCGGCAGCAAATTCCTCAACATTCAAGCCCTCAAGCGCTCGGCGGTCTTTATAAACCAGGGCTCGCACACTGCGCCCTTCTTCAAGCAATGTGCGCACAAGATTTGCGCCTACATGTCCATTTGCGCCGGTAACTACCACTGTCATATCAGAAACCTTTTAGTTCTATTTTGTTTCAAAGATTAGTTCTTTCAGAAACGTAATTCCATAATTATATCCAACCCATGATGATCATCTGGTCAGATTTTAAAATCCGAAGATGGGAGAAGGCTTAAATATTTGAAAAAATTTGATTTATACTAATAGAGCTAAAAAATGCTCAACATCACTTAGCGCAGAATGTGCCACGGGTGATATTTGCGGAAATATCAGGTCAAAACCGTGCTCGGTGTGGGGAAATTCAACTAAAATAGCAGGTACACCCGCGGCTTGCAGGTCTTGGTGCATCCTCCGTACGGTTTGAACCGAAACAAGACAGTCGTCACTTCCTTGAAGAATCAAGGTGGGTGGGCAGTGCGGACCCACGTGATTTATCGGTGAAAGCAACTGGTAAAGCTCAGGATCTTCTTTGAGATCTGCTCCTATTATCATCCCAATATAGTTAGGAGATTCAATATAATCCCTGCGGCCTCTTTTGAAGTATTCAGCCCGCATCATAAACAGACTGGTCAAAAAATTTATCGCCGTATGGTCTATCGCATTAGGTTTTTTCTGCAATTGCTCTTGATTATCTTTATATTGAGCAATAAAATCCACTGGCGGGTAGAAAGCGACAACACCTCGCACCGTTGTATCACCGGAATCTTTGGATGGAAGGAAATCTGGGTTATTGGGCGAATAGGCGGCGGTCAGAACTAATTGCCCTCCTGCAGAGCCTCCCATCAGCACAATTCTCTCCTGTTTCACCCCAAAATCAGTACTGTTCTCCTTCAACCATAAGATAGCCTGGTAAATCTCGGTAACCATATCTTTGACATCCGCCTGTGGCCAAAGAGTGTACGCGAGATCGAGCACCACATGACCTTGTCCAGCCAGATGCCGGAAAAAAGTGCGCGTGCCGAGGTCTTTGTCCCCAAGTCTCCAGCCGCTGCCGTGGGCATAGATCACCCCCAATCCTGAGCATGGCATTTCCGGCTTGGGTTGCCAAAGATCAGCCAGCAAAGGCTTGCCTGTTTTAATACTCTTACCAACCACCAGGTTTCGCTGAAAAACAGCGCCGCCTGGCGGTAGCCTCACCAGCGACCAATTATGGGCTGGTAATTTGGAGCTCTGAATATTGGGAATTTGTTCCTGCCAACCCGTACCAAATGCATCTGCAAATAAATCCTGCGACTTGGGAATCCTGTTTAAATACTTCAAAGAAAAGCTGAATCCAAGTAATCCAGCTCCCGTAAGTTTCCAATCGCGGCGGATCACACCTAATACACTTCCTAATCCACAAATCAAAGCAGTGATGCTGGATAAAGCTCCCGCGAATATCTTTGGAACCCACAACAATATATTAGCTGAACGATTTTTCGACCGCAGAAAAGGAAATATGCTCAAGATAGCAGTGAAATTTATCAGGATAGAACCAATTTTTTTCATGGACACCATTATACTTTTTATAAAAATAATGTAATTGCCTCTTTATCTTGCTTGATTCGAAAAAAAAACATCGAAACAATATATAGTTAACTTTAGTCTCAACCTTTGATGATATAAAAACGGATAACAAAAAGGTTTCACTCCCCGGTAGGCACCCAGATGTTCTTGACCTGGGTCGCTTCATGCAGGAACTCGTGTCCCTGACCCTGTTCAGGATCGATCCAGTCGCGTTCAATCCCGTAATCCACCCAGGTACGCTTCATATTGGCAGCCGATTCATACTCGACATAATAACTGCCCAGGGCAGTGCCAAAATACCACACTGAGTCAACGTCTTCATGTTGGATAAGCGTTTTTACCAGATGATCCCGCTGCCCGGTGACGATGTTGACCACGCCGCCTGGAACATCGGAGGTATCCAGCACCTGAAAGAAATCCGTGGCGCTCAGCGGAAATTTCTGACTGGGTATCATCACAACCGTATTACCGCGGGCGATTGCCGGCCCCATCAGTGAAACAAATCCCAGGAGCGGATAATTTTCAGGGCAGGCGATACCGATCACGCCAACCGGTTCATTGACAGCAACTGTGATTCCGCGCAAAGTGGTTTCCTGCACACTCCCGCCGTACTTGTCCGCCCAGGAAGCGTAAGTGAACAATCTTTCTACAGATAAATCGACCTCAGATTGAGTGGTTTTGACGCCTTGTCCGGTCATTTCCCGAATGCGCACCATAAATTCATCTCTGCGCGCATATAGATTTTCAGCGATAAAATACAAAATCTGAGCCCGGTTGTAGCCATGGCGCATAGCCCAGCCGGGTTTCGCCAGGTGGGCTGCATGTGCGGCTTCGACCGCGTCTCGGATATCCTTGCGGTTGCCGTCTCCAACCTGACCGACTACTACACCCTTCGGATTCAGCACTGCCTGAGTGTAGTGACCATCCGGCCGGACCTGTTTTCCGCCGATGTACATCTTAGGGGTGCGGTCGATATCCAGATCTTCATCCCAACCCGCCTTCTCGCCTGTGGGCAAGGTCGGGCGGGCGGGCGTGTGCACACCCCAATCAGCCTCCATTTCGCCCCCGTTTGGTCGCTTGAAGTCCGGGCGCGGCCGAGCCTGCCAGGCTGGACGCAGATATTCAAACAGGCCTTCCCGTCCGCCTTCGCGGCCAAATCCACTCTCTCGGTACCCCCCGAACCCGGCGGCTGCATCGAACAGGTTTGTGCTGTTGACCCACAGCGATCCAGCCTTGATTTTGCTGGCGGTGTCAAGAGCCAGGTTGACATTGTCGCTCCACACACTGGCGGCAAGCCCGTAGCGGGTGTTGTTCGCCAGTGCGACCGCTTCCTCAGGGCTACGGAATGTAAGCGATACCAGCACCGGGCCGAAGATTTCCTCCTGCGCGACCTCCGCGGCTGGCTCTACATTGCTGATCAGGGTTGGTTTATAGAAGAGTCCTCTGGCGGGCAGCTCAATATCCGGCTGGAACATCTCGCCACCTTCATCAACACCGGTCTTAACCCAGCCGTCAACCGTGTCCCACTGGGACTGATCGACAATAGCGCCCATGTCGATGCACTTATCCAGCGGGTCCCCTACCCGCATTGTGCCCATGCGCCGTTTTAGTTTTTCCAGGAAACGGTCTGCGATGTTTTCCTGGACCAGCAAGCGTGACCCGGCACAGCACACCTGGCCCTGGTTGAACCAGATCGCATCCACCACCCCTTCGACCGCGCTGTCAAGGTCGGCATCCTCAAAAACGATAAATGGGGATTTTCCACCCAGCTCCAAGGACAACTTTTTACCAGTACCAGCAGTCTGACGGCGGAGTATGCGCCCGACATCGGTTGACCCGGTGAAAGCGATCTTATCCACGTCCGGATGTTCAACCAGCATCGATCCGGCTTTACTGCTGCCTGTGATCACATTTACCACCCCTGGCGGTAGACCCGTTTCTGCCACCACTTCTGCAAAGAGCAGTGCGCTGAGCCTGGTGTAGGAGGCGGGTTTGAGCACAACCGTATTTCCCATCGCAATCGCCGGCGCGATCTTCCATGCCAGCATCAGCAGCGGAAAATTCCAGGGGATGATCTGCCCAACAACACCAACTGCCTGGTAATCTTTCAGCTCCGAATCCATAAGCTGTGCCCAACCGGCGTGATAATAGAAATGCCGGGCTAACAAGGGCACATCGATATCGCGTGACTCACGGATAGGCTTACCGTTATCCATCGATTCGAGGACCGCCAGTATGCGGTGGTGTTTCTGGATGTTGCGGGCGATTGCGTAAAGATAGCGGGCGCGTATGATGCCGGGTGTACCACTCCAGTTCTCGAAGGCTGTCCTGGCTGCTTGTACAGCCAGATTAATTTCTTCCTGTCCCGCCTGGGTTGTTAAAGCAAGCTGCTCGCCGGTCGCGGGATTGAAACTGGGGTAGGTTTCCACTTTTTCTGGATGCACCCATTCATTATTAATGAAAAGACCAAAATCGCGGCCGTGCTCGTCAAGCCAGGCCTCAACAGCGGCGGGGGATTCAGGAGCCGGACCGTAATCCATTGATACGAAGATTTCTGATAATTTCATATAGATCTCCAATACCGTACTTTTGTCAAATCATGCAAAGTAAGTCAAAGACTAATTTCTCATCCCAGCGGCATGTGATGCCTTGCAGCATAGTGCCCGGTGATATAGTGATAGAGCTGACGTTCAATATCAGCCAGCAAGCCGCTGGCACCGATACGGAACAGGTCTGGTTTTGTCCATTCAACGCCCAGTTCCTCTTTCATAAGCGCTAACCAGGCCAGAGTTTGTTTGGCTTTGCTGATTCCACCAGCAGGTTTAAAGCCTACCCTGTAACCGGTGCGGTAAAGGTATTCCCGGATTGCGCGTGTCATCACCAATCCGAATTCAAGGGTGGCGTTAATTGATTCCTTGCCGGTCGAGGTTTTAATAAAATCAGAACCCGCCATCATTGCCACCAAGCTGGCTTGGTAGACCTGCTTCAGCGTGGCGAGATCGCCGGTCGCCAGGATGGACTTCATGTGAGCGGCTTCGCCGCAGGTCTTCCGGAACTGCTTGATTTCGAGGTAGAGCTCTTCCCAATTTCCGGTCAAAACGTGGGTACGGTTGATGACGATATCTATTTCGCGCGCTCCAGCTTCAATCGCCTGTTCGATTTCAGCGATTCTCTGAGGCAGCGGAGTTTGACCGGCAGGGAAACCGGTTGCCACAGAGGCAACCGGGATGTCTGATCCTTTAAGCGCTTCAACCGCATCTCTAACTCTATTGGGATAAACGCAAACCGCACCGACAGTGATATTCTGGTCAGCCATCCCCAGCGATGCAAGCATATCTGGTCGAACAGGCTGTCTGGCCTTTGCGCACAGGCGTTTTACCCTACCGGGAGTATCGTCTCCTGAAAGGGTGGTCAGATCAATACAGGTAATGGCGCGCAACAGCCAGGCAGCTTGCCATTCCTTTTTTACTGAGCGTCTTTTCGGGAGCGACCTCGTTCGCCGTTCAACAGCACTGCGGTTTATCCGGGCAGCCATCACCCAATCAAGATCGAGCGGCATTCCAGGATTGCGACTGTTTGTGGAAGCCATACAATTATCCTCTTAGTCAATATTAGTCATAAAGATTTGTATATTTGAAATTAAATTTTACACCTTTTAATAAGGTTCAATCCTATGTGGAGTCAAGATCTTCAAGCGATTTCCCATCCAAACCCGATAAATCCTACCGTAACTGTGTTTAGGTCTCAGAGAGAATGTGGGTTTCGTTCTCAATGTGGATTTATCCACTCTTATCTTAGCAGACAATCGCGGAACCAATCAGGTCGATTAAATTCGCGTCAAGCAAGAAATTATGTATATTACCAGCCTCATCTTCATGGTTGATTATGGAAACTACCACATAGGGCATACTCGATTAATTTTAAGTACACCAACAGCAGTATTCTACCAATCGAATCTACAAAATAGACAGAAGATATTAAGTCGCTTTAAATGGGGTGAAGATAATTCTTTATCTGTGCTGCGACTTCAATATTTCACGAATAGATACAAAACCATCACGCAGATAATGTTGCTTCAGGATGATACAATTGAAATTCATTTTGGCAATGATCTCTCCTTTCTGATTGAGGTGAGAGATGCAAAATATCTTACAATTTGTACCAATCATCGAACTGCTTCCTGTTATCCCGATCAAATTTTCCCATTTTGTTTAAGGAAAGCAGCTTGGTAATTTTAGGAATTTATATAATGAAATCATGGTCTAATTTATTCGGGAAAAATGATTGTCTTAATTCTTGTTTAGCAAATTTTGTCAGCTTTAAAAAAAAGGATTGGGGAGATGCGGCTCTGCCTACTTGCTCGAACAATAAATCCAATATGAAATGAAATTAAGTAACCGCGTCTGGCGGATCGCAACGACTGCAGCTTATTTCAATATTTTTCTGGCAATCGGGATTTCAGCATCCTGGCTGGGTCCAGCGCTCCCCAATCTTGCAGAACATGTGAAAGTCGGGTTAGGCGAGATCAGTTTTGTTTTTATTGGCCGTTATGCAGGGGTTCTGTGTGGGATTCTAATTGGCGGTCGGTCATTCGACAAGCGGAAGGGACATCCGGTTATGGGTTTAATGCTTGTTTTGATGGCATTGTTCACAGCCCTAGTACCTGTATCAAAAGCATTATGGCAACTGGCATTGATTATGTTCTTCCTAGGACTCGTATCCGGCAACCTTGATGTCGGCGGCAACACTCTGATTGTGTGGATCTATCGCCAGCGAGTAGGCCCGTATATGAATGGGCTGCACGTCTTCTTTGGGCTTGGAGCGTTTATTACCCCGATCCTGTTTGTGCGCTTATTGATGGCGGGAGGCCTGCGGCTGCCTTTATGGACCATTTCAGTATTTATCCTTTTACCTGTCATTTGGCTTGTGTTTCTGAAGAGCCCTGGCTCAGAGGTGAGGGATGAGAAAGAAGAAACCGTTCATGGGATTCGTTTTTTAATTATTTTGGTGTCTGCATTTTTCTTTCTTTATGTAGGAGCTGAAGCTGGAATCCAATCCTGGATTTACACCTATTCAATACAACAGGGGTTGGCAGGAGAAGTTTCAGCCGCATTTCTAAATTCCTTATTCTGGATTTTTATTACGATTGGCCGTCTAATTGTCATCCCACTGTACGCACACATCCGTCCGAGAACAATCTTGATTGCTGATTTTGCCGGTTGTATCGCTAGTGTCAGCTTAATACTGCTGTTTCCCGGTTCAGAATCTGTGCTCTGGATTGGAATTGGAGCGGCAGGTTTATTTATGGGATCGATATTCCCAACTACTTTGACTTTTACTGGAGAGTGGATAGGAGCCACAAGCAGGATAACCAGCTGGTTTCTGGTGGGCGCCAGTTTGGGCGCAATGTCTGTGCCGTGGACGATTGGACAGCTTATTACTTGGCTTGGCCCGGGCAGTTTTATTGCGGTTATCCTGGGCACCGTATTGGCTGCGCTCGGATTTATGTTAATCATTTTTCGTAAGGTCAGTAAATCTGAGAAAATCGGGGGGCATGTTTATGAATTTTGAGATATGCCTTTTGTTATAATATGGTCATATGACCAACTTAAAAGTGCTAATGGGAGAATAACTTATGAATAAGAGGATCATAATTCTTATTGCGTCTTGTTTGCTATCACTACTTTTAATGGGCATTGCTCCAGGTAATATCTGGATAAATGGTAACCCTGACGGATACCCTTGGCCGAAAGAGGTCAACAATGGCGAACCAACGATGGAAAAGGTATATATTAATTGGGGGGATTTGCAGATTGGTTCTCCAGATGAGGTAAATAACGACTGGTCCCAATCAACTTCTATTAACGAACAATACTACTTTATAAAAAACAACAATGTTTATTACTGGTTTTTTCTCCCAGATAGCAAGTTCCAGAAAGTCGGATTGTGCCGCTGGCGCTACCTCTACGATTCAACCCTAGAATGGTAAGAACATCAGCTACAATTCTTATCCTGGGCTGTCAGCGAACCAATTCAGTTAGAGGGAATAAATAAACTAACCCATTTCATATTAAGAATTAAATCAACAACCCTATATCTGAATTTATTAGTATATGGATTTTCTTTTTAAAGTCTCCAGGTGAAACTTATTATTTTTTAACTGCATTCGACCTGGCAGTTGAACCGCTTATTTACTTGAGTATATAAATAGGCGCAAAGCCGAGCATATCAGCATTTGCCAGGAAATTTTTTTGATCATCCAACCATTGCAGGGGATTTGCATTACCGATTCATCGAAAATTGGCTTAGATTTTTAGAGTAGAATTTATTAGCGTGTAGGTATAACTAATTTTTACATAATTGAGGAAAGAAAATGTCCCAATTACACCCGGATTTAGCCCGTATATTGATATCAAAATCGGAGATCCAGCAGCGCGTGGCTGAAATGGCTGCCCAGATATCGGATGACTTTAGGGATGTTGAGCGGTTATACATTATAGGAATCCTGAAGGGAGCCTTCATTTTTCTGGCAGACCTGACCCGCAACCTTAAAATACCTCACGTGGTTGATTTTATGGCGTTATCCAGCTATGGAAAAACAACCGAATCAGGTGCTGTACGGATCCTGATGGATTTGCGGGAGCCAATTGATGGGCTGCATATCCTGATTGTTGAAGATATCGTTGATACAGGTCAGACACTGACATATTTGCACCGTATATTAAAAGGTCGCAAACCTGCCTCAATCCATACATGTGCTCTGGTTAAGAAAGAAGGTCGCCAGGGAGCAGTACCGATCGACTATCTGGGCTTTACAATCCCGAATGTCTGGGTTGTCGGGTACGGGCTTGATTACGCCGAGCAGTACCGCACACTCCCATACGTTGCTGAAATAAAAAGCTCGGTTTATTCAAGTTGAACGAATGGAGTATATCCAGGGGGATTAAACTGTAAAATTTTCGTGCTAAAATACAAACCTATGCAAAATATGCCGGAGAAGGTGCCCGAACAAAAAGATATCGGCTTTAAGGAAAAGAAGCTGCCCGATCCAAATCCCGTAACCCGAAAACGCCATCATCGAGAGATGGCATGGCAGGTTTATGTTCCGCTGGCTGTTGGTCTGGTTATCATCTTGATTTTGATGGGTTTGACAATCAGTGGAGCGAACAATGCAGTCCTAAAAGGCGGAGACGTTGCATTGATCTGGTTGATCGCCCCAGCACTGGTTCTTTCGCTTATCTTACTGGCTATCAACGCAGCTGCGATTTACGGTATCGCGAAGTTGTTAAGAGCGCTGCCAGGGTACTCTCGAATTTTACTCGAGTATTTCCTAACTGCAGGGATCTATGTTACCAAACTGAGCGACCGGTTAGTAGCACCAATCTTTCGGGTGCAAACATTTAATGCCTCTTTACGCCAGATTGGGGACAGTCTCAATCCAAGGCGAAAATAAGTACTCCAGGGTTTAGAAGTAAAATCGCATTCGAGAAATTAAAATACTTGACGAATTGAATTTTGATAACCTTTTTTAGTGAGAGGACAATGATGACCGATCAGGAATCAAATCTAGTTGAAGTTGAAAACTGGCAGCCGCGTGTACTGGCAGCTGGAGCGTTAATCGGCGCTCTGGTGGGTTTGGGCGCCGCTTATGTATTGATAAGCGCGAATAAAGAAGAAGGACCCCCAAAGATCTCGGCAGGTGAAGGAGTAAAGTTGGGCGTGGTAATTTTGGGTCTGCTGCGCAGTGTGGCTAACCTGGGAGAGTAACCACAGGTGACGGATCTTGCCCGAGAGGTTTGTATCCCCTGCAGAATAGGAGACCCACTTGTGGATGAAAACGAAATTCAAAAATTGAGTTCTCGAATCCCGGAATGGGATTTGATCGAAGTAGATAAAATTAAGCGGCTTGAAAGAAAATTCAAGTTTAAGAATTTTGAAGAAGCCATGGACTTCACCAATCGAGTTGGCGAGCTGGCTGAAAAGGAAGACCACCATCCAGCCCTGCTGACAGAGTGGGGGTCTGTGACCGTCACTTGGTGGACACACAGCGTGGGAGGCTTGCATCGCAACGACTTTATAATGGCGGCCAAAACAGACAAAATTTATCGCTGACAAAATCGTATTAACTTAGATTCGAAATAAATACCCAACAAATTCAGTTTGCTGGGTATTTTTTGATTTGAGGAATATTTCTTTCGAATTATCTGTGTTCCAATCAATTTGCAGCAATGCCCAGTGTCAACCCTGAGACAATAATTACCGCGGTCATAATTAACAACATTTTCCCCGCAGAAGCCAATCCTACACCAATAAAAAATGGAATATTATGTCCTGGACCTACAACAAACGCCACTCCAGCAATCGCCGATGCAATGGTTGCCTGGCGGGTGCGGTTGACCAACCAGCCGAGCAGCGCACCCATCACGCCAGCCAGTATTCCTGCGGCAATATAATAATTCCTGTTTGAGCACAATAAACATTTCCGCGAATACAAAAACCAAATACATATCCCAAGAATCTCTTTGAATATCAAATCCAAATGAAATATCACCCCAATCCTTTATGCCTCCGACATTCTGGAACATACTGGAGCGTATGTATTCCTGCGCTGTGATTGCTCTGTAAAGGACATCCAGACCGGGTTGACACCAGCCACGGCTTGCCCGGGATGGTCATGCTCGGCCTAAAAAACCGCATCGTTTAGCATCAGTTTGACATAAATTTACTCGTATAACACCGTTTTGTACAAAGAAAAATCCCCAATTAATTAAATCAGATTTATATTGTTTCTTTGGCAATCTGACTGCCTCCTTTTTGTTCTAATCCTAACGTATCTTTTGGACGATTTTTTGGGGCATGTTAGTAGGTAAAATATTTATGCATCCATCTTGATTTTCCCCTCCCTTCACTTCGATATATTTAAGAATTAAAATCAGAAAATTTTTTAGACCTAAATATCTATAAATCTAACCAAACCAAATTTACCTAACCCCCACATCTAAAAGCATGTTAACCAATCATCACATCATTTACGTAACCTTGCTTTGTATTAATTCAGCATTACATCCAAATAACATCTAAAACCAACATCATTGAATGAATTAGTCATCTTTGTCTCAAATTCTCTCGGACCAAGAATGGGCGCATTTCTAGTTTGATTTGAATCATCAGGATAGGTACTACCTCCCCATTCACTTAAATTGGGGTTGACAGTAAATAAGTCCTCGTTATAGGAATCGGGTCCAAAATAAGAAAGAGACCTGCCAGCCCATTTACAGTATTGCCAAGCTCCAAACCATGTCACTTCCACAACCGGGTTATTATTAAAACCCGCCTTTGGTTTCCAGGTTCCCCCGATGTTTTCAATTTTTGCATATGAAGACGAGGTATCATACCAATAAGTACCTTTCTCGATTCTATTTCCTTTTTCATTTAAGAAATTTGCGAACATTTCATTTGTCACAGGCGTTTTATCCACCCATCTTTCATTGGCAGGTTCAGAGATTTGTGTAGAATTAGGCAGTGATGGGGAAAAATCGCCTTGAATAATCTTTACCATCACCATCCCATCTTTCTCAGATATCTTTTCAGCGCCAATTCCAGCACTTGAAGAATTTTGAATTGCAAATTTAGCACTTTGCATCAATGTATCATCAACAATAAGTTTTACCTCATAATCCCCACTTGGTAGAGACTCCTCCATTTCGGGATTCGTTGACAAACATACACTTTCTTTTCCATTTTCGGATATTGTCCAAGCACTTGTTAGCTCAGAACATTCTTCACCATTTCTGTACCACGTTCGTGTAAATTGCATGTCTGGCTTCATGTTTTCATATTGAAAATTCGCACATACTTCCTTGATGCCTTCAGGGAAACTCACACCTGGATTTATCAAGGACCCTTGTTCAGTGATTCCCGCACCAAGAGTAATTGGACCAATTCTTGGTTCTTCACTTATCGAGAGTCCTTGAGTATTTAAAATTAACGGAAGATTGATTTGTGATGAATCAGAAATAACCGCCACAGATGATTCCTTATTCGCCCTAATAATCTCATTTACGCCTCCAACAATATCGCATTTTTCGATCCTGAATGTAGTATTTTTATTTAAAACAAATTTATATCCAATTTTGTATAATTCACTGTTGTAATCAGGATTACAATTAGGGTTAGGGACAGGATGGTATAAACCAGTTTCTTTATCTAAAACATATAGCCACCATAAATATTGATTCTTTTCAATACCCACATATTCTTCTTCATCTGCATTAATAAATATACCAATTTGTCTGCGTTTAGCGAAGCTCAACGGACTATCTTTCTTCAGCATTAATTCAATATCCTCACCCGAATCATTTATTATCCATAAAGATACTACATTGTTGTAAGTAAAAGGCAATGAAATTCCGAAAGTCTGAGAAATGAAATCAGCATTTTTATAAATTAATAAAGGAACAGAAATTACGAGAATTATTAATATCAAACCGTTACGACTTTTCATGGTGTTCTTTAATCTCCTAAAAAGAACCATACCTATTAAAATTATAACAGTCCAAATTACATAATTTGACAAGACATACAATAACCATTCTGAAATGCAGCCTCCAACTCAAAATGTTGGTAATAAACTTCGATGTTGTGCTTCTCATACCGATCGTAAATATACCGCAATCACCATCCCTTGAAGGACAACTCAAAATAGTATCGACCTTCGCAACTTTTCCCATGAAAATTCCTTATCACAATCTTATATCAAATTTTATGCTGTCATTAGTTATTAGACATGTAAAGGGTTGTTGGTCAGGTAGTGACTCCTTCTATTAGCCCGAAATGATGGAACCCGATCAAGAATCCCAATGACCTTTAACTGCTGTCTGATTAATTAATCCTGCGCCTCTCATAAGAGCAAGCAAAATATTACCTGAAACAATCTTTTCTGATGTCAATATATTACATAAAATTTAGGGAAATGGATATCAGCCAAATCGCCGAGAAATATGTGCTTAGGATAATCGCTTCTGCACTT
>JBJYWI010000048.1:0-64646 GCA_046259385.1 Anaerolineales bacterium | reverse complement strand
TGTAAACACCACAACCCTGGAAATTGCCCTCCTGGGTTGCTTTGACAACATCGAAAACCGATTGCTCCATGTTCTTCATAACCGAGGTGAGCATCACATCTCTTGCCTCTGGTAATAGCCAGTAGCCATCTACGTCAACCCAGAAGCCGTAACCGCCGCGCTCACGAGCCACGTCAAAACCAGGAGATCCGATCAGGCCACCAACGGGAATGAAGATGTCCGCCCCCTCATCAAACAGCGACTCAGTCGCTTCCTTACCCTTCGTCAGATCTACAAAGTCGCCTGTAAACAATCCTTCACCGGTCTCGTTGTCCCAGCCGATCAGCTCCACTTCCGTTCCATGCACTTCGTTGTAATATTCCATACCCATCTGGTAGCCCACTCCGAAGATCGTAACAGTCGGGATCTTGGCTCCCCCAAAGTAGCCGATCTTGCCAGTTTTGGTCATACCTGCAGCCAGATACCCTGCTAAGAAAGCCGCCTGGTCGGTCTTGAAGACTTGCCCCATAACGTTGGGGATACATTCAGCATTACCAACAACACCTTCAGGAACACCAAATGGATCCGGGTAGGTGTAATCCACGATAGAGTATTTTACATCCGGGAATTGGGCTGCTACTTTGGCAAGGTCGCCACCCAAGAAAAAGCCGGAAGCGATTACCAGGTCGTAGCCCTGGCTGGAGAACTCGGTCAGGTTTGGTTCATACTGCGTGGCTTCATCGGATTGAATGAAGCGCGCCTCTGCAATTCCCTCTTCCTCCGCCTTCTCTATACCCTTCCATTGAGCAGTATTAAAGCTCTTGTCATCAATTCCACCGGTGTCCGTAACGTATCCAACTCTCAGCACTTCCGTTGGCTCTTCCGTGACCTGCACTTCGACAACCTTCTCAACCTCTACGGTCTCAACAACCTCAACTACTTTTTCAACTTCGACTGTTTTTTCGACTACTTTCTCAACCTCGACAGTCTCTACCACTGTCTGTGGTGCGCAGGCGGTGAACAACATCGCCCCTACAACCAACAACGATAATACAAAGAAAAGTTTTTTAGCCATGGATGCATCTCCTCCAAAAATTGTATTCTAGGATTTTTTCATATGCACAGTTCTTTAATACAAAATTCCTTTTTCTTATTTTCCTCCTTTCATTATCTAGACCATATTACCCTTTTTCCATATTTACAGCTTACATTCAATATGTCATTCTATACATTTTTTTACGAACTACTCTAGTTGTGCAAAATTTGACACCTATGGTTGATCTATCACAATTTTTACTTATTTAATTAATAAAAACATTGTACTACTGTGTTGTGTAATGCAAGAAACACAATGTATATTTATATTATCCATCATTAGAACGCATGAAATATTTGGGGATTCCTGGTTTATTACATCCAAAATTTGTTGATTGTAATCGCAAAATAAGTATACCTCATTTCATTTTTTAATAGATTAGAAATCAGGGTTTAATAAATATCCTCACCAGTTAAGGGATCAATCCCGGTATCAATATATCCATCCAGGAGGTCATCAAGAACCTTATCCACATGCAGCTGCCTGCCCGGACTGAATAGCAGCTCATTTCTTTGTGTAATGTATAAAGGCGCGTTCAGATCGATGCCAGATTCTCCATTCAAAATGCGCGTCCACAACACTTTCACTGCTTCCAGCAGGTCAACCTGAATGGAAGCAATCCAGTTATTCATAGTGGTTTCGGGTGGAGTAACGCCCCCAATAATATTAACTCCATTCTGGGCCAGGTATTCAAGCAGGAAATTACTCCCCGACCCCGGAAAAACATATACGGTTTTAACTTCCTGACTGATTAAAAAATCTGCGGAAGCTTGTTGTTCCCCCTCGCCCGCTTCACCAGCGAGATCATAGAAAAGTGGGTATTGGTAAAAAGGCGGAGTGACCGGACGGCAAAGACCACAAAAGAATACAACACCTTTGATGAACGCATTTCGGGCTGCTTTCCCTTCGGGTGTATCAGCACGGCTTATCACTCCAACGCGCCAATCATTAGTCAACACAGCGGCAAGGTAACCTGCTATGAATCCCTGCTGGTCCGGTCGGCTGAGAGCAGATCTCACAACACTTAGATTGTTCGAAGGGTTAGCATCCGAAATCCCGACTCCCAGAAATTGAATCTGTGGATAGCTTAATGCCAGGTTATTCAAGCCGTCAAATGGCGCTAATACAACTACAAGCCGAACATCTCCCTGCAGAGATGATTCGATCGGGTCAGAGATCCTTTCAAGGAAATACCCGCTTTCACCAGCAAGCTTTGCTAGTTCGCTCTCTAACTGCCCAGCGAGATCCGGATTCGAACCAGCACCTATATATAACAAGATTTTGTTTGGAGGCAGAGTGTACGTTGGAACTGGAGCCAATGTGGCGGTTGGTATCATAGTTTCGGTTACAGTTCCAGTTATCGCGATCTCTTCACTTGATGGTGAAGAAGAACAGCCCACAGTCCACACAGCAAAAACAAACAGGGAAACAATGAGTAGACCAATAGATCCAAACTTAGAGATTTTCACAATTATCCACAATCATTCAGAACGCTGAATTTAACTCCCCTATTTTACACGAGTTGATGGGGTTATAATAGGTTCATGATTGAGGTCAACATCCCCGGACGCGGAGCCATTTTCCTGGAGCATCTTGTATGCGATGTGAACGGAACAATCGCAATTGACGGAGAGTTGATCGAGGGGATTGCGCGTAAAATAGGTGATCTCAAAGACCGCCTGGAAATCCATTTATTGACCGCCGATACACATGGTCGCCAGAAACTGATCGACCAGAAATTAAATTTTAAAGCAGTCCGGGTACAACCAGGAGATGAACAGAGGCAAAAAGCTGATTACGTAGAAGCACTGGGTTCTGACCGGGTTGTTGCTATTGGTCAGGGGGCAAATGACGCTCTCATGTTGGAATTATCTGCAATCGGTATATGCATTTTTTCTACCGAAGGTACTGCCCTTGAAACCTTAAATTCAGCTGACCTGATAGTGCCGGATATTTATTCCGCTTTTGGCCTGCTCCAGAATCCGCTGCGTTTAGTAGCCAGCCTGCGAAAATGAATATACCAAATATAGAACAATATCCCGACGATCCTGATAACTTACCGCCAGCCCGTCGCCGGCGCGCAAGGCGCATTCTAGCCCCATTGGAAGCGGACGAACAGGCTAAACTGCTTGATCTGGTAGCCAGAAGAGCTGCTCCTTCAGTCGACTTTTTCCTGTTTTCACTTGTGGCAGGATTGGTGATGAGTTCGGGTATTTTGTTCAACGAACCCGCACTATTGGTCCTTGGCGCAAGCCTGGCGCCTCTGATGGCTCCACTAGTGGGGATATCGCTGGGCACTGTTATTGGCTCTGTCCCTTATTTCCTAAAAAGTCTGGTAGGCTTGCTGATTGGATCTATATTCGCGTTTTCCTCAGGCTGGCTGGCGGCATACGCTATCACGAACTGGCTGCCAATTGAATTTAACCAACTTTACAATCAGGCGCTGCTGTCATGGACAGACTTTTTTGTGCTCGCTGTTTCAGCAATTCTGACAACCATCGCTATTGCCCGCAGCAGCCAGAAAGATTCACTCCCCCGTTTGGCACTGCCAAGCGTTGCCCTTGCATATGAACTATACCTGCCGCTTGTTACCGCTGGGTTCGGATTCGGTATTGACGCAACCCGACTGGTTTATGATGGTCTGGTTGTTTTTTCAATCCATCTAGCGTTCGCAGTCATTCTAGGAGCGGTAACGCTGGCAGTTTTGGGATTCCGACCCTTAACTCTTTTCGGATATTCGCTCGGCGCAGTCATAGGTATGTTGTGTGTGATCATGTTTATTGGATTTGGAGGTATTGGCGCGGTCTACGGAGCAAAAATCGGCCTTCCCACACCTGTTCCCACTTCAACTCCAACCATAACCCCAACCGCAACCGAAACGCCAACGCCTGTTCCGCCCACCCCAACCTTCACTACAACCTCTACATCAACACCCACCAGAACACCCACCAGCACACCGACACCAACAGCAACACCAGTGTTTGTGGTTGTGCGCTCAACCGACGGCGCTCGCATCCGCACTGAACCAGGCGGTACTACAATTGGCTTTATTGCAGACAACACCGTCGTTATACTACTGCCAGATTCTCAAAATGAATTTGAAGGCGTATCCTGGGTAAAGGTTTTGCTTCCGGATGGTAAAGAGGGCTGGATTTGGCAGTCACTGATTGAAAATATCACCCCCACCCCAACACCTTGACAAATTTATTTATTTCCCGCCAAATGTTCTGGACCAAATGCCCCCGGCAGAAGGTCGCTTAGTTTTGACTCATTAATAAGTTTACCGGTTTCATCCGCAATTAAAACAACGATATCCGAACCAAATTCCGCGAGAACCTGGCGGCAGGATCCGCATGGCGAACCGCCGTTTTCGGTAACAACAGCTATCGCAAGAAATTTTCGCTCACCCTGAGATACAGCTTTAAAAACTGCTGTACGTTCAGCGCACATGCTGGTCGGGTAAGCGGCATTTTCTACATTAACTCCGTCATAAATTTCACCTGATACAGCCAGCAACGCAGCGCCGACATAATATTTTGAATACGGCGCATAAGCCCATCTCCTGGCTTCACGGGCTGCCATAATCAGGCTTTCTCGCTGCTCATCCGTCAACACGTTTCTCTTTCCTCGCTTCAATTTCACCATTTGGGAGCCTAAGCGCCCGCACTTTTCTGATCCGGCGCGCGCTTACCTGCTCAACGGTCAATATTATGCTCTCATTTTCCACGCTTTCTCCAACGCTCGGTACATGTCCAAGCTGGCTATAGATGTACCCTCCCAGGGTATCCGCTTCATCAGTCGGCAACTGGCAATCCATGATCTCATTAAAATCATCAAGGTCGATGCGCCCCATAAACAGATAATCGCCTTCAGCGGTAATTTGATACGGCGATTCTTCACCCTGGTCATATTCATCCTGAATTTCGCCAAAAATCTCCTCAACAATATCCTCGAGTGTAACTAGACCGGCGATCCCACCATATTCATCCACCACAACAGCCATATGAATGCGCTGGTTTTGCAGTTCAACCAGCAGTTCATCGACTTTCTTCGCTTCGGGAACAAAATAGGCTGGGCGCAATAAATCCTTCAAAGTCTCCAATTGTTTCCCCTCTCTCCACACCTTCAATAAGTCCTTGGCATAAAGTAATCCAAGGGTATTGTCAACCGTTTCCTCGTGAACAGGCACCCTGGAGTGCCCCGAAAAAATAAATGCATCAACTGCATCAGGGAGCGGCGTATTTACATCAAGTGTAAGGATATCGATACGCGGCACCATGATTTCCCGTACAAGGGTATCGCCCAGCTGGAATATTGAATATATCATCCTGCGCTCTTCATGTTCGAACACCCCATCCTCTTCACCCGCATCCACAAGGGATTTGAGATCGTCTTCAGTCACCTGGTAAATAGTTTCGCCCGACGATTCAACTTGTCCCTTAACTCCAAATGCGGTAAAAATAAATGAAAGCGGTGTAATCAAATACTTGATGAAAAAATTAAATCGAATAGACCATAATTCCGGATTGTTAGAAGCCAGCCTGTCAATTCCCCATTCCACTCCAAAAAGCAGTAATCCGCCCAGCAGCAATACACCCGCCGTTGCCAGGTAATCCGCCGCAGGAAAAAGGAACGAAATTAATAGCAGGAGCAAACCTGCTGTTCCAAATCGTGCCAGAACCAGAACCATGCTGATACTTGCTTTCAAGCGCAGCGGCAGCGGTATAAAACTGAGGGTCCGGTTCACAGCAGATTCCATTTCTTCCCGCATTCCAAGTAATCGAGCCGGGTTTGCCTGGGTATAAGCGGAACGAACTCCAATTGTGAGCAGGTCAAAAACAAAAAGAATAAGCAACCCAGGGATAATAAACAGCATTTCAATCATCTTCTTCCACTTTACGTATTGCACGCGCCGGTACACCAGCAACAACGGTTTTTTGCGGGACGTCTTTAGTAACCACTGATCCAGCGCCTGTTCTGGATCCTTTTTTAATTTTCACTGGCGCGACCAGCATCGTATCGCTGCCAATAAAAACATCATCCTCAATCTCGGTAAGATTTTTCCTGACGCCATCAAAATTACAAGTAATTGTGCCTGCCCCAATATTTACTTTCTCACCTATTGTTGCATCGCCAATATATGAAAAATGACCCATTTTGGTATCCGGACCAAGGGTTGAATTCTTAACTTCCCCAAAATTCCCTATGTGAACCCCTCTTGAAAGGCGCGCTCCTTTCCGCAAATGGCTGAATGGACCAATGCTGACCTCATCTTCGACATATGCCCCCTCCACAACTGAAGCGTATATTCTACAATTATCCCCTACAATTGAATCCCTTACTAAAGAATTCGGTCCCACGATACATTCCGATCCGACCACACTCTCTCCAAGAAGGTATGTGTCCGGAAGGAGTGTAGTATCCGACCCAATATTGACATTCCGTTCAATATACGTTCTCCCGGGGTCCACAATTGTTACACCGGCAAGCATCCACTGACGGTTGACTTTTGACCGAAGAATCCCATCAGCCTCAGCCAGGTGAATCCGGTTATTAATTCCAACTGCCTCCTCAGGATTCTCCAACTGGACGGAAGTCACAGGAAGGTTATCTTTAACCGCAATGTCCACCAGGTCGGTCAGATAATATTCTCCTTTTGGTGAAAGTGGAATCTTCTTAAGACTCTCCCACAACCATTCAGCGTTAAAACAGTAAGCCCCTACGTTCAACTCTTTGATTAACAATTGTTCCGGGGTCGCCTGGACCTCTTCAACAATTGCGGTGATTTTACCGTGCCTATCCCGAAGAATTCTGCCAAAACCTCTGCTGTCCTCTGAAACCATCGTGAGCATTGTGAAAGGACCATTTTTTTTAGACTGCTCATTCACCAACCTTATAAGGGTTTCCGCTGAAAGCAGCGGCATGTCCGCATAGGTAACCAGAATCTGGTCCGATTTTCCTTTAAGCAGATCTTCAGCCTGCAGAACTGCATGACCCGTTCCAAGCTGAGTTTCTTGGGTAACGAAGCGTCCCCTCTCACCAATTCTTTCGCGAATTAATTCCGATTCAGCACCAACAACTACGACCGGTGGTTCATTGGAGACTGCTGCGGCCGCCTCCAATGTATAATCGATAATCGGCACCCCGAGCAGTGTATGAAGCACCTTTGGCAGGGAAGATTTCATTCGGGTTCCCTGACCTGCCGCCAAGATTACTGAGGTTGTGACCATAAATCACCTAAAAGATAATTAGACGAGGTAAACCCTGGAAAACCAACCAAACAATTCCACCCTGAACTCAAAAGCTTGTTTAAAAAAAAGAAACCGGAAACAAACCGCAACTTTGGTATAGAAACGGACAAGGGTAGTTTTTTCCAGTTTTGTAAAATTGATAGATTACTGTCAGCTTCTTCCACGCGATAACCTGACTTGGGCGGATCAGGCAGGGGCGCCCGGAGTCGAACCAGGACATACGGTTCCAAAGACCGCTGTGCTACCTTTACACCACGCCCCTAAATTTGCATTAATTTTGCCAAAAAATCCCTTTACCAGGGCATTGAATTGTAACATATAGAAAATATGGGTGACAATATTGCAGTATTAATAGGAAATGATACTTCCTGGGGATGAATTGGGCAGAACCCGCCCGATAGTTTGCTCATCAAGCGGAATTTTCTAAGAAATTCTGATCAGACCAGATAACAAGCCGCTAAATGTCCCGCCCCTTTATCATCTAGTGGTGGATGATCGTTTTCCTCGCAAACTTTTTCTGCAACCGGGCATCTGTCATAAAATCTGCAGCGCGGGATCGGATTTATTGGTTTTGCGATGCTGCCAATAATGTTTGGCGCATCTCTGGTAATTGTCGGATCCGGCACAGGAACTGCAGAGAGAAGCGCCTTTGTATAAGGATGGAGCGGATTTCTCAATAGCTCTTCCATTTCACCCATCTCTACAATTTTTCCCAGATACATTACAGCTAACCTGTTTGACATGTATCGCGCAACCGCGAGGTCGTGGGTGATATACAGGTAAGTGACACCCATCTGTTCGGCTAAATCCTGCATAAGGTGCATTATCCCCGTACGAATTGACACATCCAGCATGGATGTTGGTTCATCTGCAACCACAAATGTCGGGACAACCACTAGAGCACGCGCAATTGCAATCCGCTGGCGCTGTCCACCTGATAGTTCATGAGGGTAACGGAATAAAAACGTCTCTGGTGGGATCAACCCGACAAGTTCCAGGTAGTGGGCAACTAATTGTTCCCTCTCAGCAATATCTCCGATTCCCTGCACTGCCAGGGGTTCTGCGATAGTATCAAAAATTGTCCGGCGTGGATTAAGCGATTCGTAAGGGTCTTGAAAAATCATCTGAACATGGCGGCGGAAACCTTTCAATTCGCTACTTTTCAGGCGGGCTATGTCTTTCTCGTAACCATTGATGCGCATCACAATTTCACCGCTGGTTGGCTCGACCAGACGGACTAAAAGCTTGCCTGTAGTTGTCTTCCCAGAGCCGGATTCACCCACCAGAGCCAGGCTTTCACCATCCGCGATGTCAAAGCTGATCCCATCCACAGCATGGATAAAAGTATCTACTTTCTTAAATAAACCCCCGGCAAGAGGGTATAACTTCTTTAACTTTTGGATCTGGACGATCGGTTCGTGTACAATTTTATCGGTGCTCATCAGTTGCTCTCCAGTGGATGCCAGCAGGATACATAATGGTTTCCCCCCATATCCGTAAACTCGGGGACTTCCTGTGAACATATCTCATTTGCATAAGGGCAGCGTGGGTGAAAACGGCAGCCTGTTGGCGGGGAAATCAAATCGGGCGGCTCGCCCGGCAGTGTGGTTAATTCACGCTTAGGTCCAACAATACTTGGAAACGCTGACATCAATCCAAATGTATAGGGGTGCAGAGGATGCTTGAAGATTTCCTCTGCAGTGCCGAATTCCGCCAATCGGCCGGCGTACATCACCCCGATGCGTTCAGTGACTTCAGCAATCACAGCAATGTCGTGCGAGATATAAATCATGCTCATATCGAGTTTTTTCTGCAATTCAATCATCTCGCGCAACAATGAGTCCTGAACAATCACATCCAGCGCAGTGGTCGGTTCATCAGCGATAATAATATCAGGAGAACAGGACAAAGCCATGGCAATAATCGCCCGCTGCCTCATCCCACCGCTGTATTCATGAGGATACTGGTCCATTAACTGAGGTTCCAAGCCGACTAGCTTAAATAAATCTGCGACTTGTTCCCGAGCTTGCTGGTTAGTTTCAACTCGCCCGTGTTCCTCCATAGCTTCAATGATCTGGTCTCCGACTTTATAAACTGGATTTAATGCGTTCATAGCCGCCTGGAACACCATGGAAATCTTACTCCAGCGCAGTCTGCGCATTTCTTCCTCTTTAAGTGGAACTACATCAGTGCTATTCAGGTAAATACTGCCGCTTTTTATCTCAGCATTATCGGGAAGCAGTTTTAACAATGATATTGCGATGGATGTTTTACCGCATCCAGATTCCCCCACCAATCCCATCGACTGTCCCTTTTCCAGTGAGAAAGAGACATCGTTGACAGCCGACACTTCCCCGGCACGGGTAGTGTAATGCATTGTGAGATCCTTGACATTTAAGACAGTGTCGGTCACTTTTTTGCTCCTTATCGTTTACGCAAGCGCGGGTTCACAATTTCATCCAAAGCCCGGCCGACCAGATAAAACGCTGCACATAGGGAACTGATCGCAATGCTTGCCGGGAAAATCAGCCACCACTTGGAAAAATCGAGCAGATATCCGGAATAGGAGGCAGTGTAGATCATCAAGCCCCATGACATGCGGATGTTGAGCAATCCAAAAAATGACAGAACCGCCTCGGAAGCAATTGCGCTGTTTACAGCGAACATCATATACAGGAATGAAAGCGGCAGCAGGTTGGGTACGATATGGCGGATGATAATATGGGCGTTGCCGCCTCCTGCCACGCGGGCTGCTTCAATATATGTACGAACTTTTATAGTAAGAGCTTGCGATTTAATGATGATTGTCGCGCCGCCAAAGCCACCCAGAATCCCGAGTACCAGCGCGAGTACAGGAAGGGTCAAATCAAAAAGAGCCGCCATTACAATAAGGATTGTGATATACGGCATCATAATCACAATATCTGCAAGACGCATAAATACAGAGTCAATTGCGCCGCCATAATACGCCGCGATTGCTCCTATCGATGTCGCGATTATCACAGTCACCAGAGCTGCAACAAGTCCTAAAATAAACTCCGAGCGGGTACTCCACATCAACTGGCTGAGCACGTCCCTACCCAATGGATCTGTACCCAGTATGTGCCTGGCAGATGGGGGCGCTGGATGGGCAACAATGGATATATCATATCCAATAACTGGATCGTAGACATTCGGATCCCAGACAGTTTCTATTAAAATCGGGTGAATCACAATGAATGAAAGAAAAAACAGGATAATTGCTACACCAACCAATCCAATTGGATTCTCAGCAAACAGCGCCAGGTTGGTGCGGATTCCCCTCAACATTAACCGCAGGCGCACCTGCCATAAAGGGGTTTCCAACAAAGTTACTGGTGGTGGGGAAGATTGGGCCAATTCAGACATTAAACACCTCTATACCCATCTAATAAATCATGAATATCGAATTCGGGGGTCCAGGACCGCGTACAGGACGTCAGCAATTAGGTGAGCCGTGAGAGCCATAAATCCGGTGAAAACCAGAGCGCCAATTACCATCGGGATATCCTCAACCAGGGCTGCGTTTAACAGGGTCAAACCCATACCGGGCCATGAAAAAATCGTTTCAGTGATCACGCCGCCATCCAGGATGAACGCCACAGCCAGCACAAAAGCAGTTACAACCGGCAGGATCGCATTGCGGGAGGCATGCTTGTCGCGGATGGTTTTATCTGGAAGCCCTTTTGCCCTGGCTGCCATAATATAATCCTCCCTTAAAGTCTCAAGCATGCTGTTGCGGGTCAACAGCATTGTGCCGGCGAAATTTACAATTGCAAGTGTGCAAATAGGAAGGATAAGATGGTGCAGGATATCAAACGCAAATTTTCCGACACTGGAGGAGATCCAATACAGGGTTAATCCAAGCAGAATAACACCAATACCGCCCAGTCGGGCCGGAAGCCGGTTTCTCGGATTTAAACGGCTGGCATAAATCAACCACAAAACCAGAATAACAGATGCAATCCCGAGTGAAAGTAAAATCCGGTTGAACACATAATTGGCTTCAACAGGCGATTCGCGCCATAAAACCGGATCAATAAATTTCCCGATAGGAAACCAACCCAGTTTGTATGCCCAAAACCAGACCATCATTAAAGCAAACCAGGGCAGGAAAACTGTGTACAGGGAGACACCTCCGACCGTGGCAGCATACTCGCCCCAACCTCCCCTTCGCCAGGCAAGCAGTTTTCCAGAAACAAAACCGATGTAATAAGATAAAATAATTGCGCTCAAGAATAGAATTATTGTGCGGGGAGCCCGCTCTGCGATGACATCCAGCACCGGACGAGGGTAATTTGAAAAAGATATACCGAAATCTCCTTTTACTGCATTTGTTATCCAGGTTATATATCGTTCATAAACTGGGGCGTCCAATCCCATTTGAGAGCGTATCGTCTGACGCTGCGCTGGAGTCAAACGGGGGTCATTCAGGAACTGGTTGCCATAATCTCCCGGTTGGGCATCGATCAAAATAAAAACGATTGTCAAAAACAGGATAAATGTGAAGATGTTTTGAGCAATTCTCACTAATAGGTAATGACGCATGAAGAACCTCCGTCCCCGTTTGGATTAATATAACAAATGTAGGAAATCAACCAGGGATTCATTTCACAAAAATCTTTTTTCTGAATTTCTAGTTTAGCAAATTAGAAAAAGTAGATTTAGGATAGAGAGGGCAAGATTTTTCTCTTGCCCTCTCATCATTAAATCACTTTCAGCCTATAGGCTGCCAGAGAATTATTTAACCTTAACAGTTGCTTGCAACTCTCCACCGTACTGGTGGAAATACTGCAGACCGCTGAGGGCTTCTGTGAAAGGATATTCTACGGATGCTGACCTGTAACCCTCGATAATACCCGTGTCAAAGAGCAAAACGTAGGGCACCTCGGTTGCCAGCATCAGCTGAATCTGGTCCGAAAATTCCTTACAGGCCTCGAAGGTCTCGCAGGTCAGAATTCCTTCCGACATTTCTTCGAATTCCTGGTTGATGTAACCGCCAGCATTGTTGCCATCTTCGACTGCCTGTTCTTCCGAAAAGAAGTCACGCAGAAAGTCCGGGAAGAGGCTCAAGCTCCAGCCCAGCAGGTACATGTCGAAGTCCTGCTCGGTGAAGATGATCGGGACGATCACGTTGAAACCAGCCAGTTGAGCTGTTGCGGGAATTCCGAACTCATTCAACCATGTCTCGATCCAGATAGCAAAGGTCGAGCGCAGCGGATCGTAACCGGGGCTTGGAGCCGGGATGTTAAGTTCAGGTACCGGTACTCCATCGGGCATAAGCAGATGACCAGCCTGAGTCACCTGGCGGTTATCCGGGTCCCAGGTCGGCTTCACATCGCCTTCCCAGGTATAGCCAGCCTGCTCTAGAATCGCTACAGCTAGATTGGTGCGCTGTTCGCGAGTCATACCCTGACCCAGCTTGGGCACATCGTCGAAGTACCAGGCTGTGTTCGCCTCAGGCACGAATGTGTACAGTGGGAATGCGACACCCTGCAGGATCGTGCCGGTCACGAATTCCTTGTCGATTAAAACCGCGACTGCCTGACGGAAAGCGCAGTCGTTCATCGGGCGGCGGCGGTTGTTGAAGCTCATATAGCGGAAGCCATTGACGCTGTTCTCCAGAACTGTCAGGTTCGGGTCGGTCTTCATCTGTTCCGCCAGACCGCGCTGCAGACCGAGCGGGTTGATCACATAGTCGACCTCGCCATTCTTCATCGCCAGGATAGCAGCATCTTGAGAGCCATAGTAAGTGTATACAATCGAATCAACGTTAGGACCAACGGTGTATTCAGTTTCCACATCACCTTCCGGTTCGCCAACCGTAACGCCTTCGCTGTCGCTATAGGCGCCATTCGCCCACTGCTGAACCTGTAAGCCAGTGTTCATATAGTCAGCGAAAGCTGAACCTTCGATGAAAGCACCCTGCTCCCACCTGTCAAGCGTGAACGCCCATGCTGTGGGTTCGCCTTCAACCTGGTGCGAGAAAAGGATATCGTGGGCTTCCGCCTGGGCAGCTGCAAGGTCCTCGTCGCTGGGGCTGTCGCCCAGAGCCATGACCGGAGCCATTGCTTCTTCGACAACTGGTGCCCAGTAATGCTCAGCGACAACTGGAGCCTGCAACGAACCCCACTCATGGCGTGCCAGACCGGGTTTGGTGTGATAGAAGATCTTTACTGTTAGATCATCTACGGCTTCCATTCGATCCAGGTAGTTGGGATCGTACCATTGCTGGAAGTTGCCGGAAATCAAGCCCAGACCAAGAACTGCATTAGCTGTGAAGGCGACATCTTCAGCTGTGATGGGTTCGCCATCGCTCCAAACCAGACCCTCTTTAAGGGGAACCGTGGTCACCCAGAATTCGCCCTCTTCAGCCAGCGGATCTGGAGTTGCTACTGCAGCAAGGGAAGGCACAAAAGTGAAATATTTATCGGTTAGAGTATACAGTGAAGGCGGCTTGGGCAGCATATAGCTATTCCAGACCGTGTTATCCGGACCATTGGCAGCCCAGAAGTTGGTAGTGGTTACATCTTCGAACACGCCAACCCGGTAAACGTTTCCGCCCTGGTTCAGCTGAGCCTGCGGCGCTTCAAGGGGTTGAGGGGCATCTGCTGCAATTTCCGGAACACTGAAACTGACCTGTTCCATATTTATTCCAGCGACTTCTGGAATGGGCAGGCAGGGGATCATCTCATCTGCTGGGATCGGGCCAGCCGGGGCTGCCATCTCTTCTTCCGCCATTTCTTCCTCAGACGGAGTGGCAGTGATGACTTTTTCTTCTACGATTGTCTCACCTTCTTTCTCAACAACTTCGGTGACAACCACAGTCTTCACCACTTCCTGGGGCTGCGCCGGAGCGCAGGCTGCCAGGATCATGCTGAGTACCATCAGCATACTAAAGAAAATCAAAGCTTTTTGTTTCATGTTTTCTCCTCCAAATAGAAAAATAGATTAGGTAAAGCTACAATTCTTTCATTTATATATCCTATTTATTGAGATTTCACCTCCTTAAATATAAACAGAACCGTTCTTTAAACAAAGCTGGAATTCAGACATTTCACCATTTGAGCAATCTTAACTTTCATCTGGGAATAAAATAAATATTACCATATTTCATGCCGTGGTCAACCTCACAACACCTTTACTAATACGCCACGATTTTCTAGAAGAACTCGTTAATATTTAGCCTTTATTTGCTGACAGAATTGATAATTATATCTTCTCACAGACTTTACATTCATGATTTCTTGAAACGGATTATCTTTCCTCTTAATCTGGGTGTAAGTGCAAAAATGAAAGAACCCGGGAAATACCTTAACAACCTTAAAACAAATAAATTGACATGCTTTTATATACAGCCAGATTCCCATATACACTTAATTTACCCCCTAGAGGTTCAACAGGTTCAAAAATTCTATTTGGGTGGGTTAACTATTTTCCATAATTTAATGGGACAACCTCCATGAGGAGGCGATATGTGCATACCATGTTTTGGATTGTGGAAGAGGTTCCCATACCCATTCATCGTACATGTATAAAAGATTTTCAGATACCAGCAAATACTGTTTGAAAAGAAACCAGATCCTCCAGGGCAAACTTGCTCTATATGGCTGGGGTGATTCAACCTTTTTAATTAATCTCATGTGCCCAGCTGGCGGAAGCTTCTGACGGGCAGTCCAATTCTTTAAACTTACAGAAATATATTTGTCAAATTCTTCGTTCATCAATCCACCGGTCAAGTGCCTTTATAATTCAATTTGGGGTGGGTATCGCTTGCTCCGAACAAGCCAATTCCGAGACTTTTCTTTAATGCTAAACGACCATAATACAGTCGCGATTTCACGGTTCCAACTGGAACTTCAAGGATATCGGCAATCTCCTGCAGAGGCAGGTCATTCAGGTAATACAGTACAACCACCACACGCTGCGGGAATGGCAGTTTGGTGACAGCATTCTGCACCTGGTCCCAATCATCGTTATGTTCCACAGTTTCTAGCAAAGTGTTTTTGCTAGTCCCTACCAGCCACTCAGCGAGATCATCAAGCGAATGCAGCCAGCGTTTGTTTCTTTTTACCCAGGTGTAGGCTAGATTGGTTGTCATCCTGTAAAGCCAGGGTTCCAGAGGCCGGGAGCGGTCGATTCGATCCGCAAAACGGTAGAGCCTCAAAAATACATCCTGCAGCAAGTCGCTTGCTGTATCAACATCTCCGGTAATCGCAAGCGCTGTCCGGTAAACCAGGTTGCGGTGCCTGTTATAAAGCACACCAAGGGCTTCCAGACTACCTTCCTGAAGCTGTTTTACTATTTCACGATCTTCAATTTTGGACATTCTCTTTCCAGAAATAACAACGGACGGCGAGTGAAAGACCGAACAGTGGTGCTAATTCACAACCACTAATGTCTGACTTCTTATAATTTTACCAGAGTTGAATTAAATCGTTGAAATTCCAAACTTGCTGGAGACTTACAAGCCTATTCAATCTCTTCCTCAAAACGCATCTTGAGATAAGATATGTAGCGCTCAGGATGGATCATTCCTGCATCAACAGCATCCTGGATCGCACAATCAGGTTCATGGTAATGCGTGCAATCGCTAAAGGCGCAATTTTCGACAAGGTTTCGCATTTCCGGAAAATAACCATCGAGCTCCTCTGGTTCAACATCGAACATACTGAGCGCTTTCAGCCCGGGGGTATCGGCAATATAACCGCCGCCGTCTAAAGAATACATCTCCCTTGCCACAGTGGTGTGTCTGCCCTTTTCTGTAGCGCGGCTTACGCTTTTAACCTGCAGTCCTAAGCCCGGCTGTACTTTATTCAGCAAACTGGATTTACCGCCTCCCGAAGGTCCGGTAAATAATGAAATTTTTCCCTGCAACATCTTTTTTAACTTTTTGATCCCAACTCCGGTTTTCGCAGAGGTATAAAGCAATTTGTACCCTATCTTTTTATACCTCTGGAAATATGAACCTGCCTCCTTTTTTGAAACAAGATCAATCTTATTTGCTAAGATCAAACATGAAACCTGGTTCTTTTCCGCAATCACAAGAAACCGATCCAGCATACTGAGGCGTGGAGCAGGTTTTGCGCATGAGAAAACAAAAACTGCCAGATCCAGGTTAGAGATGATAACCTGCTGATATTCTCCTTTTGGGGTTGGGGCAAGCCTTATGAAAGATGAACGGCGCGGTTGTACCTCTTCAATAACCCCAGTCTCTTTATTGATAACGGAGATATCCACCTGGTCACCTACCGCGGCGATATCGCCCATTGGTTTGCCCCGTTTTAATTTTCCACGCAACTGGCAAACATAAATACCGCTTTCAGCTTCAACAGTGTAAAAACCGGACTGCGTCTTTGTGATAACTCCCTGCATTCTTCCTGACTATTGTTCTGGTGTAGCTGTAGGTTCAATCACTGGGGTTATTATGGAATCTTGGTCAGAATCTGAATTGATGTTTAACTCCGTCTCCCAGGGGTACAATTTCTGAGGCTGGCCTCCAAAGTAGATTTCCACAATTCTGCGAAAAATTGGAGCCGCATATACTGATCCCTCGCCTGCGTTCTCCAATACAACTGCGATAGCAATATCAGGTCTTTCAAGCTGCTCGGCGTAAGTATATCCCGCAAACCAGGCATGGGGTTCTCCGGAGCTGGTCTGGGCTGTTCCGGTTTTGCCTGCCACGGGTATATCCAGACCCGTAAAACTATGCCATGCCGTGCCGCGTGGTTTTTCGTTTCGTATCACACCAACCATGGCATCCTGAATTACCTTCAAATTTTCTGCGCTGACAGGCAGCCTTCCAATTTCCTCCTTTTTAAAAACAACTTCAGGATCTCTGTCAGGAGGAGCGATTTTTTCAATCACCTGAGGTTTGTAAAGTGTACCCCCGTTACCAACCGCAGCCACAAAATTGGCGACCTGCAGTGGGGTCACCAATAATTCGCCCTGACCTATGGCGGTATTGACTGCGTCCACCTGGCTGGCAGGGTCAAGCACCTGGCCTTCTAATTCTTCCAAGCCCACAATTCCAGTCGACGAACCCAAACCAAATCCACGCGCCATTTCCGAGACAGCTTTTTCATGACCCTGATTGAATAAACCCAGACCTATATGCCAGAAAAAAGGATTGCAGGAACGGATTAAACCTTCTGGCAACGTAAGTAAACCGCTTGGAATAGTCCGACCGTCCTGTTGGAAATACTCGTAAGTCCAATCGTAAAGCTTGGTACCTTCTAATTCTTCAAACACATACCCGCACTGGTATGTGGTGTCCGGAGTATATAATCCGCTTTCAAGCCCGGCTGCCATAGTAATAATTTTAAAAACCGATCCCAGCGGATATAAACCCTGGGTTGCCCTGTTTAGGAGCGGCTGGTCTGGATTATTGAGTATCTCCTGCAATAATGCATCACTGTCAAAATTAACCGGTTCGAAAGCATTAGGGTCGAAATCCGGGGAAGAGACCAGTGCAAGAACTCGTCCGCTGTCTCTCTCAAGAACCACCACTGCCCCGGTAAACGAACCAACAGCCTGCTCTACCGCTGTCTGGAATTCTTTGTCCAGTGTTGTATGTATTGCCTGTGATGGTTCTGCAACCGCTTCCGCCAACCTGGTCAGCGGTCGGTCCTGTTCATTGAAAACATACAAAGCTCCCCCGCGGGAGCCGGCAAGGTAGGATTCTCCCCATTTTTCCAGTCCGCTCCGACCAACCCGCTCATCTGGGCTGTATCCAAGGCGCAGATAATCCTGAACCTCATCGGGTTGGATCGCACTTACGTAACCTACCACATGCGGCGCGACGCCTCCGTTAAAATAAAACCGTGATTTATACGGGCTCAACGCCAGTCCTTCCAGCTTGTTAATTTTGTTATAGTCAATCTTCGCATCCGTAGAAATCTCACCGAGGGGCAAATACCAGCCGGCTCCGCTCGGATATCCAGAATACATCTGTTTCACGGATTCCATGCTCAATCCAGTCAGTTCGGTAACCATCTCCAGTACCTGCTTCTCCTGTTCGGGTGTAATCTTATCAGGATAGAGCCCCACTGCGGTTACATCCGTCTGAGCAACCAGCGCATGCCCATTTCGATCGTATATATTGGCTCGGGAGGGGGTATAACCCGCTCTATCCATGTATAAATAATTGCCGCCTTCCAGCTCTGGCAGGACAAGCGTATCATCCCATTGCACCCGCCATTCTTCCCCTTCTTTGCTCAAGTTCATTACGGTACTGCGGGTAATTCCACCCACAAGCAGGCTTTTGAGCGTGATTCTATAGCCAACCTGGGCGGTATCTGCATCGACCAGCGCCGAACTAAGCTCGTATTCGATCCCGGTTAGAGCCGCTTCAGCGGAGACGCCGTTAAAATGATCTTTGAATTCATCCTCTGATATGGCATCCTTGCTGACAGATGTCAAACGCAAGTACATGCCTGCGAGATTATCTTGCTTCCAATCATTCAGGAAAGCCTGCGCGCTGGATTTTACCTCCTGGACTTCAGCAGAGATGACTGCCTCCTGCTGGGGGGCAAGGTTTCTGGTTAATTCACCATCAGTCCTTCTTGTACATCCCACGCCCAGGAGGATAATTAGTGTCAATAGAATTTTATAGATATTGAACTCGCGCTTCATGCGGTATAAAGAAAAGGGGGTAATTTAAACCAGCCAGACGGTAGAAACCTTAAAGAATAATATGTGAAGGATTTCCAATTAAATGCTCTCAAGTATTTTGTCGAACACAGGACAATCATATTCGAGGAATGCCTGGCAGGCTGCAGGAACATCTTTAGAAATAAGAAAACCAGCTTTCAATAATGTTCTAAACAGGTGGCACAGAGGTAGTCCCATTACATTTGCGTAACACCCCTGCAAGTTCTGTACCGGGTGAAATTCCGGATGCTGGATCGCGTATGATCCCGCCTTATCAATTGGATCCCCTGAAGCGACATATTCTTCGACTTCCGCATCACTATACGCGCGCATTGGAACCTCCGTGATGCAGCTGTCAACAAATTGTTTTCCATCGCTTCTTCGAATTACAGCGATCGTTGAGAAGACCTGGTGGCTTCTACCACGCAGTCTGTACAAAATCTTTCTGGCCTCAAAAAGGTCAGCCGGTTTTCCTAAAATTTCAAAATCAGCTTCCAAAGCGCCTGGAATTCTGTGCAATTGGTTTGAAATGCTGTCAGCTTGAGAAATTATTCCCCAATCCACCACTACAGTGTCAGCACCAACAACAAAAATCTCATCCTCCGTGTCTTTACCCAGTTTGCTGGAAGTATTGAGCGCTTTTTCCAGCGCCATTCTTCTTACATATTCTCCTGGCAGTTCCTTTGGAAATATTTTTTCATCAACTTCAGCAGGGATAACTGTAAAGTCGCAACCAAGAAGGCTGATTAACCGTCTTCTTCTCGGAGATTGAGAGGCGAGCACTAACATCAGACGCAGATTCTAACATAGTCAAAAATTTGAATAATTAATCATCCAAAGAGGTGATTCCTTTCCTTGGGTTTGCCGTGATTTCCTATGTTAAAATTTTTGAATGCGAATATTAAGAAAGCATCGGAAAGGTCTAGCTTTTTCTTGTTTGATACTGCTATTGAATTTATTAGTACACGCTTCACCAAACGCTGTAATAAAAGCGCAATCGTCAGGAGAAGCGGAAATTTCCCCGCCAGAAACGGAAAATTACCCCATTTTCAAAACGAACCTGAAAATTTACGACTTTCAGGGAATGTTTATTCACAATCTGCAAAATGAGAATATCCAGCTGCTAGAGAACGGAATCCCGGTCGAGATAACTGGTTTGCAAGAAATCCGCCCTGGCGCACAATTGGTTTTTGCACTCAATCCAGGTCCACCATTCGCGATTCAGGACAGCCAGGCTGTTTCCCGGTACGACAATATCATTAATTCACTAGCAGATTGGGGGAAAAGCCGAATTGGCACAAATATTGATGACCTCAGCTTGATAACAACTGGAGGCGCTTCTTCGAACCATATGAATAATCCCTCCGATTGGGTAACGGTGTTAACATCCAGCCAGGTTGACTCTAGGTCTGTGGCGCCCAATCTGGATACCTTATTCAGGGCTGTCAGCCTGGCATCAGACAGCCCGGTCCGCTCAGGTATGGGGAAAGCGGTTCTATTTATCACAGCCCCGCTCGAAGGATTACCAGACGAGCCTTTCGACAATGTTATAGCTCAAGCCCAGCAACACGGCGTCCGAATAAACGTCTGGATGGTCACTTCCCCAGGTACATACTCCGCAAAAGCGGCTGAACAATTATCAAGACTCGCCCAGGAGACTCAGGGAAATTATTTTTTATACACAGGTGAAGAAGAATTTCCTGACTTAGAAAATTATTTTGAACCGCTCAGAAACTTGTACACAATTGAATATCGTTCAAAAATTTCCCGAAGCGGCACTCATCAACTGCAAGCCCAGGTTGAAACCAGAACAGAACCAGTCAGTACCCTGCCTGTTAATTTTGAATTCGAAATACTTCCACCTGCACCATCTCTGATTGCACCCCCAATCAGAATCACACGCGCTCAGCAGAACGAAAACAATTGGTCAGATTTCCTTTCAAAAACAGATATTCAATTATTTCCTGAGGAGCAATTGTTGTCCATCGCGGTGGATTTCCCGGATGGTAAACCGCGTTCGCTCGTGCGTTCAACATTATTTGTAAACGGCAGTATAGTAGATGAGAACCGCGAACCCCCTTATGATTCTTTCACATGGAATTTAGAAAATGTCAATTCACAGGGCACCTATCAGATCCAGGTTGAAATCGAGGATATATTTGGAATAAGGGGGCAAAGCGCAGTAATTCCCGTTGAAATTATTATAGAATTGCCGGAGCCCAACCTCTGGGTGACTATTTTCAGCAACCTGCCCACAATTATCATTCTTACTCTCTTGTTATCCGGTTCAGTTGTTTTTCTAATTCTGATTCTGAGTGGAAAAATCAAACCCACAACACCGGGAATCACATCCAGATTCCGGCGTGGGACTAAAAAGAAAAAAACCTCACAATCAAAAGAAAATCATGACAAAGAGAATACAACTGAGAAAGATCATAAGAAGCAAAAAGAGGATGGATCTACTCTTGAGGCTCTGGCTGTGTTAACCCCACTAAAAGATATGCCAGATAACCAAAAATTTGCCAGTATTCCTCTATACAATGATGAAATTTCTATTGGATCAGATCCAAAGATGGTGAACATCGTTCTCGAGGACAATTCTATTGAATGTATTCACGCCCGCATAAAGAGAATTTCTGATGAAGAATTCTGGGTCACGGATGAGCACACCATCGCTGGTACCTGGGTGAACTATGAACAGGTAACATGGGACGGTAAATCTCTCAAACAAAACGACCTGATTCACTTCGGCAGGATTGGATTTCTCTTCATTTTAAAGAATCCGCCAAGGAATCAAAAACCTGTGATCAAAAAAGGCGCGGTTTACCCTGATTTTATTGAACCCGATAAGCAAATTGAATAATGGTAATTTGCTGTTAACACTGTAAAGAATACAGCTTGAATATTACAACGCTGCTCCGTAAATTGAACTAAATTGGAGGAAATTGTTTAAGGGACTAAACCGTAATATATATCATTTCCGACAGCTAGGAAGAAATTCCGCTTGAGTGGATCATAAGCAAAAGCAGTCGCTTTTCCGGATTCCGGAGGGAAATCTGGCTTGAACTGCTTTTGGTAGGTCAGGTTTCTTAAACTAAAATGATAAATCGATTGAGCGTTAGGGTCGAGCATGAAAAGAGAAGGATCTGGCGGCGGGTTGAATTCTATCTGGCTGAAAGCATTTTCAAGTTCCATGGGTTCGTTTTCATGACCAGCGCGGGTATCCAGATATTGAGGGTTTGAACATCGGGTTGGAGCTACGCCAATACTGCTGTATACACATAAGGTAGTGCTTCCATCATCATGGAGCAAATACAATTCGTTGTTATTAACTGTGAGATCGACCACACTATCAAGAGGCGGTATCTCCACATCAAAGAATAATTCCGGCTCCATTGCAATCGCACCATTCCAATAGATCCAAACTCCGTTTGAAGTCGGGTCCAGAACATATAAATCACCCTGGTGGATGGTCATAGCAGCTAAGTTTTGGTACTGCACAGAATTTGGGGGAAATATAGCGGAACCCTGCGGGGAATCTCCTGGCTCGCAAAAGATCAGGTTCCCCATTGAGTCCATCCCAACAATATCTGCATCCGGAGTCAGCCCTTTAGGCCAGCGGGCGATATCAATAATCGGTCCACTTAAAACACTGTCCAACGCAGCAGGTCCACACTGAAATGAAGCATCAGGTTTATAGCCCTGGCTGGTGAGCTGGGCATAAAATACACTCCCACTGGTACCATCCAGCATATACAGATCATTATCAAATACCACCATTTTGATTATCCGGGCTGATTCTGGCAGCCCACCAATTATCGCAGGCTGGTAATTTACTCTTTTCACGAGGTCCAGATTATCAAGAGCTGCAACTGCTTCCAGCTTCAGCGCCTGAGTATCTTCAGTTTTGTTAACAGATTCAACTTGTTCCAGAAAATCCAGCAATGCAGCCCACTCAGATCGTCTTAAATCATCATCCGCCTGGTTCACGGCATTGTTAGCCATCTCCTGTGCCTGGCTATAATAGGCATCATACTGGGCTTCCCTTCCCAGCTTGTAATAAGCACCGCTTGCGATTCCCACGACCAGTATCGGCACGACAACTGCAATAAATGCCATCGTCCCGGACGGTAGTTTGAAATAATCTTCACCTGGCAGGACTCTGGTTAATAGAGCAGCCACGCCCCTAAACAGACGACCCACAAACGCGAGTATGCCTGCAACAAGGACAGCAGTTTTTGTCCAGATTGTATCTATATCTTCAACCTTGTCTCCAGCTGCAACTTCCCTACTCCGATCTTCAGGATCTGCATAAATTCCTGTTGTAGATGGTGGAGTCATTTCAGCCAATGTAACAGGCTCGGATGGAATAGATGGTACTTCGCGTATATATTCCGGGGTGGTTTCACTGGGTTCGCCCGGGTTCAATTCAGCAGATGCCTCCTTTCTGCCTTCCGGCTCCCGCTCTGCCTCAATCCCTAAAGGAGAGACAGTTGGACCCTCCAGGATTTCTTCTTCTGTCGGCGGGTAATTCCTCTCGACTTCATTGACGGCATCACCATCTTTAACAATATAACAATCCCCTTTTCCTTTCTTCACGTTTATTACGACAACATTCAAATCAGGCGCTAACTGAGCGCTCAGCCGGCTGCTGATTTCTTCCTGAGTTAATTTTGGGACTTCAAGTACGGCGGCAGTGCTCCAGTTTAAAGGAGGTTTAGCAGCTAACAGGATTCCGTCATCATGTTTTACCTGCAGTGGGTAATAACTTATCGGGATGCTGCTTCCCTGTCCCAAACCTTTGGAGATCATTGATGAATCATAGAGATGCTGGACATTATCCCCTGAAATATGGAAAGCTTGCATGGGTCCAGATTGGGTTAAATACAATTGATGCTTCCGAAAAACCAGCAGGGTCAACAAGCCAATTCCCTGCTGTCCCTTTTTTGCATATCGTAAATTGATCTCAAGCAGAATCTTATTTAATTCTTCAGCGACAGAACGCATAGCGGCGGTTGTTGAACCAGGTTTTTTAAAGTAGAAATCTGACAGGTAGACCAATAACTGTTTCTGCTGGTCGGAACGAAGCAATCTATCACCTACCATTACCAGGTATAGAATCAATCGATCAAACTTTCTGCTGCGGGTAGCTTTTCCGGTTGGATCGCTCACATGTAAACTTAATAATCCCGGATCAGCCTCTCCAGCGATCCGTCCAATTGGTGTAAGATATAAGTCAATATCACGATTCATAGACTTTACCTGCCCGTCGGTTTCTGATGGAACATCAACCCCACCCTGAGTAGAATATACTTTATAAATTCCACATAAATCAATACAATATTAGTAGTGTGCATCCAAACCTTGACCTTATGGACAAAATCCTATAAGGTTATACCAGAAGTATTTCTTTCCATGAAAATATACGAATAATACATTAATCACAAAAAATCTAAAAATGAAACTCACCACAATACAGACTGTAGATGAATTCCAGGGGCTTGCTTTAGAATGGAACGAGTTGCTAGAATGCTGTAGTGCAAGTCATGTGCCATTTTTACGACATGAATACCAGGCAACCTGGTGGAAGACATTGGGCGGAGGGGAATGGCAGACTGGGAAATTAAATATTGTAATTGCGAGGGATGAGAGCGAACGGCTGGTGGGCGTGGCTCCTTTCTTCCGCACAAGAAATCTGGAGGGCGAACCCGCTCTGATGATGCTAGGCAGCATCGAGATTTCGGATTATCTTGATCTGATCATACATCCCAACGAGATAGACAAATTCATCACTGAGCTGTTCAGACTTCTTGCTAGTACGACGCACGAGTACTGGACTGCGATTGATCTATATAACCTTCCAGAAGATTCTCCCACGCTTCCAGCTCTGAAAACTGCAGCTGAAGAGCTGGGTTGGGCATATGAACAGGAACAACTTCAACCCTGTCCCTATATCCCGCTTTCGGGTGATTGGGATGAATATCTCGCATCAATCAAAAAGAAACAGCGTCATGAAATCAGAAGAAAAATGCGCCGGGTGGAAAACCATCCGGATAATGTCTGCTGGTACATAGTCAGTGACAGGGACAAACTCGACCAGGAAGTTGAAGATTTTATGGAGTTAATGTCTCAGGACAGCGAGAAAAAGGATTTTCTAACGCCGACAATGCGCACACAGTTACGAGAAACGGTTTTCGCTGCTTTCGATGCCGGATGGCTTCAGCTGGCTTTTATGCAAGTGAACGGGCAGAAAGCAGGCGGCTACCTCAACTTTGATTACTCCGATCATATCTGGGTTTATAACTCAGGTATTAACTATAAATACAGTGACCTATCTCCTGGTTGGGTGCTGCTTGGCTACTTGCTGGAGTGGGCAATTGAAAACCAGCGCCAGGAATTCGATTTTATGCGCGGCGATGAAGATTACAAATACCGTTTTGGGGGAATCAATCGTTTTGTAGAAAGAGTAAAAATTTCTCGGAAAGCAGTTTAATCCTTTGCATGCTTGATGATTCTATGGCCAATCAGTGAAGCCTTTTCCCCAACCGGATCACCTGGAAGAGTCTAATCCGCTGCGATATATTTTTTTTACACAATACCCTGTAGGTCGCGCTTGTTTTCAAGCTGATCTTTCATCTGGATCAAAAAGATGTTTACCATAGTGATACAAGCAGGGGGAAAATCGCGCAGGATGGGGCGCGATAAGGGTCTGGTTTTGTTCAAAGACAGACCGCTTATCGAGCGCGTCATCAATCGAGTCCAGAATTCGGCTGATGAACTGCTGGTAACCACAAACCATCCAGAAAACTATTCATTCCTCGGTCTGCCGCTGCATAAAGATATTGTCCCCAATCGTGGTGCGTTGGGCGGGTTGTACACTGCCTTATCTGCTGCAAGCAACCCTCTGGTTGCGGTTCTGGCCTGTGATATGCCATTCATCAATGTTGCCTTGCTTGAATATGAGAGAGACCAAATGGTCAATGAGCCATATGACATTGTGATACCAAAGACAAACGCCGGCTTGGAACCGTTTCATGCAGTTTACCGCCGCGTGACGTGTCTACATCCAATAAAATCAGCTTTGGATGCAGGTTTATGGCGTGTGGATTGCTGGTTTAAAAACATGAAAGTGTTGATTATCCCTCCTGAACAACTGCGAAAATACGACCAAAGGTTGTTGAGTTTTCTGAATGTTAATACTCCCAATGAACTAAAAAAAGCGGAACAAATTGCCTCTCAAATTCCAGACGAATAGTTGGTATCTATTAGTGCATTTTCCAGAAATTATCCATACACATTATTAACCATAAAGCTAGACCAGCTGCCCAACCATGGTATAAATTGTACTTGTTCAGCTAATGATATGTCTTATCGAATACCTCTAAATCCGCTGATCTTAAATTTACTCCAAGATAGATGATTTATTACAGTAAAACAGATAATTATTTATACTCTCAACCATGAAACAAACGGAGCATCCATATGATGTTAAATATTAATTGGGTGCGGGACAGGTTTCCCGCTCTGAATGACTCAACTGTTCACCTGGACAACCCTGGGGGGACACAAATCGTCCAGGACAGCCTTGACCGGATCAATGATTACCTTACCCACTGCAATTCTAATTTTCATGGCGCTTTTGAGTCCAGCCGGAAGTCCGATGAAATTATCCTTGAAGCACGTACCGGGGTGGCAGATTTAATCAATGCAAGCCGACCAGAGGAGATCGTATTCGGTCCGAATATGACAACTTTGACATTCAACATAAGCCGGTCAATCGCCCGTACATGGAACAAGGGAGATAAAATCGTTGTAACTCGCCTCGAACACGATGCAAATATCACTCCATGGGTTATCGCAGCCCAGGAGCGCGGCTGCAGCGTCATTTATGTGGATTTCCACCCAGAAGACTGCTCCCTGAACATGGAAGAAATGAAGGATGCACTGGACCAAAACCCGGTATTCGTCGCTCTGGGGTACGCTTCCAACGCTGTTGGAACGATAAATCCAGTTAAAAAAATCACGCTCTCAGCGCATAAAGCTGGAGCATTGGTATACATAGACGCTGTCCAGTATGCTCCCCACGGTCCAATTGATGTTCAAGAATTAGGTTGCGATTTCCTTGTATTTTCCGCTTACAAATTGTTTGGACCACATATAGGCGTGCTCTACGGGAGATACGATTTGCTGGATTCCTTGAATGCTTACAAGGTCCGACCAGCATCAATCTATCCGCCGGAAAAATTCGAAACCGGCACCAAAAACCACGAAGGCATCGCAGGTGTACTGGGTGTGATTGAATATTTAAGTCAGTTAGGGGATATGCAGAACGAGGAAGCCGATATCTCTAAGGGGCATTCCTTTAAGGGAAGAAAGCTCCAGTTAAAAAAAGCGTTGTATGCAATCCGGGCAAATGAATACGAGCTCAGCCGATCGATACTGGATTTTCTGGAAGAAATCCCTGGCTTAACCCTTTACGGTATAAACGATATCCGCCGTCTTGAGGAACGAGTTCCAACATTTGCATTCGCCCTCAAAGATATCCATCCCAGGGTAGTAGCCCAGAAACTGGATGAATTCGGGATTTTTGTATGGGATGGGAATTACTACGCCCTTTCGGTTACTGAACGACTGGGCGTTGAAAAAGACGGCGGATTGGTCCGAATTGGACCAGTCCACTACAACACATTAGGAGAAATCACACGCCTTAAAGAAGCCCTGTCTGAAATAGCGGTTTAATAAATTAAAACTTTTGCCCAATAAATCTCCATTCATGGCCAATGAAGCTGGACCCGGTAGATTATTCGCCTCCCATAATGCGGCGATATTCGGTTTCTTCCTGCTGCTGATAACCAAATTAAGCCGCTCAATTTCTGCCCAATTTGGTGACTGCCCCGGTATTGGTCTGAATTGGGCCCGGAAACCGAAAAGGAAGTAATAATGAAAATGAACGATGAAATTGTGCACCCCTATATTCCAAACTCCACTCCGAAAACCAGGCAGGAAATGCTGTCTGAAGTGAGCGCCCAATCGATTGAGGACTTTTATGAAGACATTCCCGAGGAACTCCGGTTGGAATCAGCATTGGATCTCCCCCAGCCTATGCTCTCAGAATATGAATTAAAAAAACACGTTGAGTCAATATTAGCCAGAAACTCAAACTGCAATGAATTCAGCAGTTTTTTAGGCGCAGGCTGCTATCAGCACCATATACCTGCAGTATGTGATGAGATAAACCAGCGGGCCGAGTTCCTGACTGCCTACGCGGGTGAACCCTACGATGACCATGGACGATTTCAAGCTTTATTTGAATACACCAGCCTTATGGGCGAACTCTTGAACATGGATGTTGTTAATGTACCGACATATGATGGTTTTCAGGCATCCGCAACCGCAATCAGAATGGCTACAAGAATAACTGGAAGAAATCAAGTTTTAATAAGCAGCAATATCAACCCCGCGAAGTTATCAAAAATCAAGGATTATAACCAGCACGAAGTTGATCTTAAACTAATTGATTTTGACCCTGGCAGCGGCATGTGCAGTACATCCACGCTTGCGGGGTTGATATCTGAAGAGACAGCTGCAGTCTATTTTGAAAACCCTGCTTTCCTGGGAATGATAGAAACTCAGGGCGAACGGATATGTTCAACAGCAAAAACCAGCGGTGCATTAAGCATAGTCAGCGTCAACCCAATCACGCTGGGTGTACTTAAACCTCCTGCTGATTATGGCGCGGACATCGTCTGTGGAGATATTCAACCTCTAGGCATACACATGCAGTACGGAGGTGGAGGGGCTGGTTTTATCGCAACCCGGGATGAGGAGAATTTTGTGATGGAATTCCCATCCCGCCTTTTTGGTATTGCTCCTACGGTTATAGAAGGAGAATATGGTTTCGGGGATGTCGCATATGAGAGAACCTCCTTTGCAATCCGTGAAAAGGGGAAAGAATGGGTTGGGACTGCCGCAGCGCTCTGGGGGATAACTGCAGGGGTTTACCTCGCACTTATGGGTCCGAAAGGAATGCACGATATAGGTGAAGGAATAATGGCGCGTACACGCTACGCGATGCAGGAGTTCAGCAGAATTGAAGGCCTCCAGATTCCTTTTATGAATATTCCGCATTTTAATGAATTCGTGGTGAATTTTGACGGAGCTGGAAAAACTGTAGAGAGCGTCAATAAATCCCTTCTGAATTACAAAATATTCGGTGGTGTGGATCTGAGCAGGGATTTTCCGGGGATGGGGCAGTGCGCTCTTTACTGCATCTCCGAAGTTCATAGCAAGGCAACAATCGATCATCTTGTAAACACCATGAAACAGGTTCTATATACATGATGGAAAATATTAAATCGAAAAGGTACAAAAAAGGTAAACCAAATTTGCGCCGGTTCCACCAGGCAAAATGGGACGAGCCGATCATATTCGATCTCCACTCTCCAGGTCAAAGGGGGATCCTGGTACCCGAAATGGAACCTGAAATTACCTCGCAGGTCGGGGACGTCCTCGCTGATCTTCCGGATGGCGTCCGCCGGGTGGTTTCTCCTGCACTTCCTGAGATCTCCCAGCCGCAGATACAGCGCCATTACCTGCGCCTTTCCCAGGAGAATCTGGGAGCCGATCTGAACATTGATGTAGGTCAGGGCACCTGCACAATGAAATACAACCCCAAGATCAACGAGCACCTGGCCAGATCACCTGCGATGACTGCACTCCACCCGCTGCAGGACCAAGATACTGCTCAGGGGATACTGGAAATTATGTACCGCTTCGAACAGATTCTGAAGAGCATTTCGGGCTTGAACCGGTTTTCACTGCAGCCCAGCGCCGGCTCTTCAGCAATTTACACAAACGCAGCAATTATGCGTGCATTTCACAGATCAAATGGAGAAGCGGATCAGCGGGATGAAATTATCACAACCATTTTCTCACATCCTTCTAACGCAGCCTGCGCAAAAACAGCTGGTTTTAAAGTAATTACTTTATATCCCGACCAGCATGGGTATCCGGATATTGAAGCTTTGAAGGCTGCTCTCTCCGAGAGAACAGCCGGGCTGATGATCACAAATCCAGAGGATACCGGCATATACAATCCCAGGATTAAGGAATTTGTCGACCTGGTACATGAAGTCGGCGGGTTGTGTTCATACGACCAGGCTAACGCCAACGGTATACTGGGCATCACCCGCGCTAAAGAAGCCGGTTTTGACCTTTGCCATTTCAACCTGCACAAAACTTTTTCCACCCCACACGGCTGCGGCGGACCAGGCGGCGGCGCTTCCGGCGTCATTGCGGAATTGGCAGAATTTCTACCGGTGCCTACTGTGGAATTCGACGGCAAACGTTATTACCTTGACTATAACCACCCGCAAAGCATTGGGAAAATCAGCCCCTTCTACGGCAACGCTGCTGTTATTCTGAGAGCATACGCCTGGGTGATGAGCTTGGGAGCTAAGGGACTTCGCGCGGCTTCCGAAATCGCAGTTCTGAATAATAATTATCTTATGGAGAAAATGCGCCGGATCAGGGGCATCAGCATTCCATTTGCAGAAGGCAAACGGAGGATTGAACAGGTGCGGTACAGCCTGGAAAAACTTTATGAAGATACATCTGTCCATTCGGAATCAGTCGGGCTTCGGGCGGCTGATTACGGCGTCCACTACTGGACCAGCCACCATCCTTTTATCGTCCCCGAACCATGTACTCTGGAACCTACCGAATCATACTCAAAAGAAGAACTTGATGAGTATTTGCGCATTATTGAGAATGTCGCTTCAGAAGCCTACCGGGATCCAGAAACAGTCAGAACCGCTCCGCACAACAGCACGATCCACTCAATTATCCATGATCCGCTGGATGACCCTGACCAATGGGCGATGACCTGGAGAGCTTATCTACGTAAAATTTCTCAGGAATCCGAAAACTCGTGACCAATTGCGGTTCAAGATAATCCAAGAGAATGAAGAAACTGGGATTGATCATCAATCCTATCGCTGGAATCGGCGGTCGGGTTGGGTTAAAAGGCAGTGACGGAACCGAACTGCAAGAACAGGCTTTCGCCCTGGGCGCTACTCCAATTTCAGGCAGGCGCGCAGTTCAAGCCCTCGAGAGACTTAAACCCCGCAAAGGCGAAATCCTAATCCACACTTATCCCGGGGAGATGGGCGCCGATGTTTGCCGCTCGCTCGGTTTCCAGCCTGCCGAACATGGATCCATCAAACCCGCAAAGACAACCGCCCGGGACACGATCATGGCTGCCAGGCAGCTCCTGGACGAAAAGGTTGATTTAATCCTGTTTGCTGGTGGGGATGGAACCGCCAGGGACATTCACCGCGCGGTCGGTCAGAAAATCCCGGTTCTGGGGATTCCAGCTGGGGTCAAGGTTCACTCGGGTGTATTTGCAAGAAACCCAAGTATATCCGGTGACATTGCGCTCCAATTCCTGTTTGATGAATCTCCAAAATCATCAGAAGCAGAGGTTATCGATGTCGATGAAGAGCTCTATCGTCAGGGTAGGCTTGCCGTTGAATTATTCGGCTACCTGCTCGTCCCGCGTACGAAAAACAGACTTCAGGGGACAAAAACACCCATCCACCCGTCTGAAAAAATCTCTTTTACAGATATTGCAAGCGAAGTGATCAATAAGATGCAGCCCGAGCTCATTTATATTCTTGGTCCAGGGACAACCACCCGGGCGGTAACCCGGGCTCTAGACCTTGAAAAAACGCTTCTCGGGGTTGATGTAATTAAAGGGAAACAGGTTATCTTAAAAGATGCAAATGAGAAACAATTGCTGGATGTTCTCGATAAATATACCGGCAGAATCATCGTGTCGCCGATAGGCGGTCAAGGTTTCCTTTTTGGACGCGGCAACCAGCAGATCAGCCCAGGGGTGATTCGGAAGGTCGGTTTATCCAACATCTGGGTCATCTGCGTTCCGGAAAAAATCCGCTCATTGATGGGCTACCCATTGCTGGTTGACAGCGGTGATGCAATCCTGGATGAAGAACTCTCGGGTTATATGCGTATAATTACCGGATTTGGGGAAAGCATAATCTACCCAGTGGCGAAATGATTGAATCCGTTCCAGCAGGAGAGAAAGATGAATCAGATTGAATTCCATTTTGAGGGAAAAACCGTTCTCATCACCGGTGGAGCATCTGGTATTGGCTTCCAAACCGCACGGCTCTTCGCCATGGCAGGCGCGCGAGTAGCAATCGCTGACATCGATGAATCTGCTGGGCGGCATGCTGAGGATGAATTACAAATCTCCGGAGGTGAGGTTATCTTCATCCCATGCGATGTGACCTCGTCGTTTGATTGCCAGAATGCGGTTTCCAGAACTGTTGAAACTTACGGCGGGATCGATTTCCTTTTCAATAATGCCGGGATTATCCGCAGGGCATCCGTGCTGACTCTCTCTGAAGAAGATTGGGATAGGGTTATGGCAGTAAATCTGAAATCAATTTTTCTGATGAGCAAATACGCCATCCCATTTATGGTGAAATCTGGGGGTGGAGCGATCGTAAATACCTCATCCGGTTGGGGGTTGTTGGGCGGACAGGACGCCGTATCCTACTGTGCATCCAAGGGCGGGGTGGTTAACATGACCCGGGCTATGGCAATCGATCACAGTCCCGACAACATACGGGTGAACTGCATCTGTCCTGGTGATACATCAACGCCAATGCTGCGTGATGAAGCCCTCCAGCTCAATGTGCCGGAAGATGAATTTATGAAGGCTTCAGCGGGACGACCAATGGGAAGGATTGGTTTGCCGGAGGAAATCGCCCGGACAGTTCTGTTTCTATGCAGCGATGGCGCTTCCTTTATTACCGGCGCCGTACTTGCAGTCGACGGTGGAGGCACCGCAGGATAAATTTCTGATTATAGATATCGACCTTATTGATCATATTTCATATAGGTAACATAAAGCAAGTAATAATCGCACCTGGGAATGACATCCCAATCCGAACTTTTTCCAACATCTATTCACTGCTTGCAGGGATTAAAATTCTTAATCTTCCTAAACCCATTCATTATCTCAACTGAAGTATTAACACCAGCCATAAGCAGTGCAGGAAATTAAAACAAAACGAGTGAAATAATCAACAGAATCACGATGATATTTGTCCTTAACCGACGCATAAATATGCTCCTCTCTGCCCAATTACATTCGATACTTAGATGAACATATATCAAATACGTCAACAACCAATTAACGCCAATTTAAAATCAAATAATTAGTAGACTGTAAAAAATCCACATGGTACAGCTCATTATATTAATGAACCATCAATTTGAGCAATAAAAATGCGTTATCTCCATTCCCCCAGTAGAAAGCTGATACCAATTGAGATCACTCCGGCAAATATTGTTTTAAGCCCGTAAACAAGCAGGTTGCCTTGTGAAACGCGGCCCAGGAACAGCCCCAACGCAAACAGGGTCACCAGCGCCATCCCAAGCGCAACAAAATAAACCATTTGAATTGAGGGAAATATGGGGGCAAAAAAGAACGGTGTCAGGACGATCATTGCTGCCATAAACGGTGACAAGCCATCCACCACCGCCACAACTACAACCGCAGCGCGTGATGCCCGTCCGATCCTGGTTTGGTTCAGGTCGGTCAGTGTATACCGGCTTAACTCGTTAAGGTCCCGCTTTCGTTCGGCTGCTTCTGTAAGGTAAGCGCCCCATAACCCCGATACTCCCATCGCAACGCATGTAGCAAGTCCAGTGCTGACAACAATTCTTGGCTCCTGCACTCCAGCCATGAAGTTACCCATCAAAACGCCGATGATTGTCAGCACCCCATCGAAAGCATTCATTGCAAAATAACGCCTGGCGATCTCACCGATATTTGCCAGCTTGTCATATTCTCTTAAATACGAAACTGCATCCAGTAAGGATCTCATATTAAGCAGCTCCTCGTCTTTTATTAACCCTTGCTTGTATTATCTTATTCCAGCATGGATTGTGCAGATTCAATCCAGCAAGGTGGCGGCATCATCAATAATTTTCTTGCCCGCTACAACTTCATCAACCGAATGGATCGATCCGCCCATCTCTTCGATCACTTTTACGACCTGAATGTAAGGTACATTCTCTCCCTCTATTGTGATTTTTGCGTTCTCAACTTTTCGGTCAAGTTCATATATGCTTATATTAACTGCCATAATCCCAACAATGTCTCCCAGCTCTTCTGCCATTTCTATGATGCCTGGTTCGTGCGGTTTAAGTGTATCCAGCACAAGGCGTCTGATATTTGCCATGTTCCTTCCTTCATCAAAAATATTTTTGAGAAACTCTTGATTTTAATATACCAGCAATTCTTAACAATGAGTCTAACAAAATGGCGATCAATACGGCCTCAGGCTTTACCTAATTAATATCCGGCTCTATTGTATTTACCGCAATCTCAATTTGCTCAATGTCACGCCGCAAGATTCTTCCAAGTGTCTCTCGAAACAATCCCCAAAACATAAGCCGAGGGTTGAAAACATTTACCACAAGACCGGTTTTCCCATCCGTTGCATGTGAAGCCAGCCAGACTGCTTTCATGGCAGGAACCTCGGGTTTATTACCCCACATCCGAATTACCGTTTTTAATGGTTCAATCCGAGACTGATAACCTTCAATCACTTCCACTTTTCTCAACATATCCGTATCCACGATTCCAGGTCTGAACAAATAAACACCAACCCCGCTGTTTTTATACTCATCCGCCAGCGCCAATGTGAAACTATGAACCCAGCTTTTAGAGGAAGCATAAGCATTCTGAAGCGGTACCGGTCCTTTATCTCCCCTCCCGGAAACATTAATGAGTTTACCCTGACCCTGTTTCAGGAAATACCGCATTGCAACCAGCGACCCGTGATATGTGCCGAGGATGTTAGTTTGGATTACCTTAAGAATCTCTTCATAAGGTATATGGATGGTCGGACCATACGGCGCGGATATACCGGCATTATTTACCCAGATATCGATTTTTCCAAGTTGTTTAACTGCTCTAAGAGATATATCTTCAACATCACTCAGTGAACCAACATCGCATACCTTTCCATCTACTTCCCCACCCATCGATCTCAACACAGAAATAGATTGCTCGACCGAATCAGCTGACCTTGAAGCTACAAATACTTTCGCTCCCGCCTGAACAAAAGCCTTTGCAATTCCAAACCCAAGACCTCGGGTGCCACCGGTGATAATCGCCACTCTATTCTTCAACATTACTATAAACCTGAAAGATTCAATACCTCAATTGCGGCTTAATCAATCTAAAAGTTGTCTATCGATCCCCAATCTTCAACGATGTTATACCTGTCCTGAACCGAGTGGAAATGGATGGAAACTCTCGATTTGCTTAATTCCTGATGTGCAGCAAATAAATCCGAATCACCGAATTTAAAAGCCGTAATCACCATCGGTAAATGCTGCCTGAATATAGACATCCGCCAGCTGGCAGGGCCAAATGCAAAGCCTCCGCTTACATGACAATGAATGATTAATTGCACATCATTTCCATCAAGAACCCATTCAGCCAGCACCTCATCACGCATCAATCGAGTATATAAACCTGATATCTGAGGATGATTGTAATCTGGTCCAATACTGAGAAATAAATCCCCTGTTCTGTCTGAATGGGTCAGAGTATACCTTCTTGGCATTACTGGTCCATCTTCTCCTATGCCATCCAACAACTCAACATGCAACTTCTCTGTTCTTAGTTCGCTCACAGAATTCCCTATCAATAAAATCAGGAAAGGTTATCAGTTCAGATTTTTGGATTTAACCTCTCGGAAATTTTTCACGCTTTTAATAATTAATGATCTCATTCTCTGAGTTAATTTTGTCAAATAGATTCAAAACAGTTGTATTTTCAAGGATGTCACGCATCGAAACTCCGTGATGTTGGGATCTGATGAAACCATCCTTATCAATAATTACTTGAGCCGGCATCCGGCCCATTTTTAATATTTTGACCTGTTGGTTGTATAAATCCGCAATTTTATGGTCTGGATCAGCGATTCCAACAAATGGATATTCACCCTTTTTCCAATGGTATCTGAAAACCTCTTCTTCTTCCGGACCAACTATAATGACCTCGACTCCCCTTTCTTTAAACTTTTCGTAATCACGGCGCAACTGCGCCATATGCCTTCGGCAGTAAGGTCATGTAAAGCCTCGATTAAATACCAGGAATACATTTTTCTTATCCCGGAATTGTGAAAGGGCTATCATATTTCCATCAATATCCTTCGCGGAAAAATCGGGGGCATGGTTGTTTAAGTGAGTTTCGGTCTTCTTTTCAGTAATATCCTTCCGGTTAAAAATTTTCACAAGTAATCACCTATTTTGCACTTTGGCAGTTTTATACGTTTCAAGAGCCCTTTGGCGTGCGAAGATGTGATCGACTAACGGCTCAGGATAATCCGTTCCAATTCGGCAGCCACATGATAATTGAGTATCCACCGGCATTTCCCAGGGCTTATGGATATATTTGTCTGGAACATTTTGAAGTTCAGGCACCCACCGGCGGATATAGACACCCGAAGGATCAAATTTTATTCCCTGGGTTACCGGGTTAAAAATTCGGAAATAAGGCGCAGCATCCGTTCCTGTGCCGGCAGTCCACTGCCACCCTCCGTTGTTTGCAGCCGGATCACCATCGATCAGTTGCTTCATGAACCAAGCCTCCCCCCAACGCCAATCGATCAACAAATCCTTGACTAGGAAAGAGGCAGTGATCATCCTGGCCCGGTTGTGCATCCAGCCGGTTTGGGCAAGCTGGCGCATCCCGGCATCAACCACGGGATACCCGGTCTGTCCTTGGCACCACTGTTTAAACTCCCAGTGGGAATTCACCCAGCGGATATTCCTCATATCAGCTCTAAAGCTCGTATCCGCCACAAAGGGAAAGTGATACAAGATAGAAATGTAGAAATCACGCCAGATCAACTCGTTCAACCAGGTCTCAGCACTTTTCTGAGCCGTGCCCCCTGGAACAGAATCAATCAACTCAACAGCATTACTCACTGCTCGACTGGCAGAAATCATTCCGAATTTAAGATAAGGAGATAGCTTGGAAGTCCCTTCTAGGTCCATACGATCCCGCTCAGCGGAATACATAAAAATGGCGCCATTATCAATTCGGGTGAATCTCTGAAGCCGCTGGAGAGCTTCATTTTCACCGGGTAAAAATCCAATCGTATCCGCCGAATTTAACCGGTTTGATATATCCTCGCCAAATAACTTGTCCGGCGATTTGATTTGTTCGGGAACTGGCAATATATCACTATCCAAAGGCAGGACTTCAGACAACCATCTTTTTTTATATGGCGTAAACACAGTGTAGGGGGAACCATCCAACTTAAGCACCTGACCCGGTGCTGACACTCCCGGCGAACCCATAAGAACCAGTGGAAGATTTTGAGCGATCTTTTTATCTCGTTGGCGGGCATAGGCAGAATAGTCAGCCTCCGCGAATATTTTCGAAGCTCCACACTCATCAATCACAGTCGTTAATATCTCAAGAGGCGATCCTTTTCGAATAACCAGACGGCTGCCACGTTCACGCAATGATCTATCCAGCTCAGCCAGACCTCCCCATAAAAATTCCAACCTTTTCGAGCCAACCCGTTCTGAAGAAACCAGCTTGGGGTCGATAATAAACAGCGGAACAACCTGCTCGGAATAATTTATCGCAGCATTAAGAGTATGGTTATCAGAAAGTCTCAGGTCACGCCTGATCCACCATATAGAAATCGCCTGCATAGAAAAACCCTACCTCAAATCAAGAGTATCAATCGCCTCTTTTACCGTTTTCGCCGAGCTGTGCAATGCTGCCTCTTCCTCGTCATTCAAAGCAAGCGGCAGCAGGATAGTATCCATAATTCCGCTGCCACCAATAAGATGGGGCATTGATATGGTGACGTTTTCTACCCCTGCCACCCGTTTAATGGGAGTGCAAACTGTAAGCAGGGACCTTTGGTTCCCCAGTATCACCTCCACAATCCTCGTAAGCGCGCTGCCGATCCCAAAATTGGTGCTACCCTTGCCTTCAATAATCGAGTATGCAGCATTGCGAACCCAATTTGTTATATCCTGCTGAACCTTTTCATCTGTGCATATATCCCACTGGCGGCAGAATTCGGCGAGAGGCACACCACCTACCTTCACCAGGGACCAGGTTAAAACTTCGGAATCGCCATGTTCGCCCAGGACATAACCATGGACATGCGGCGGGTCAATACCAAGGTGCTGTCCCAGAAGTGCCCGGAAACGGGCAGTATCAAGTGTGGTTCCGGAACCAATCACCCGTGAGCTGGGGACACTGTACCCGGAGGCGATATGGGCTGTCAGATGGGTTAAGACATCCACTGGATTGGTTGCAACCAGCAGAACTGCATCCGAGGCGTTCTCAAGTACCCGGGGAATAATCTGACTGAAGATCGCCGCGTTGCGCTCCAGGAGCTGCAAACGGGTTTCCCCCTGTTTTTGAGCTGCGCCGGCTGTTATAACCACAACCCGGCAACCGCTCAGGTCAGAGTACCCGCCAGCTGAAATCTGAAGCGGGTGAGCAAAAGGAACTGCATGCAGAATATCATCTGCTTCCGCCTTTGCGCGCTGGTTATTTATATCAACCAGGATCAACTCACGCCCGATTCCACGCATTACAAGTGAATAGGCTGCCGTAGCACCTACCTGTCCTGCGCCTACAATACCTACTTTCATATTTCTTCTCCTTTCAGAATTCACTCATCCGGCGCATTGAATCTCACCGGTTTTCCCCTGTTTGTAGAACCAGGATTTCTGATTTCTATAAGCCAGTTCCCCCATCAATCCATCTGCAACTCGCAATCCTCCTAACACAACTGCTGGCACGGACTGTCCGGGGAATATTGAATCGCCAACTATCCATATTCCGGGAGCAATTTTTGGTCCCCAAGTACGGAATAGGCTGGTTTGCGGAAAACCTCCAACCCAGCCTTTTTCCCTTCGCGTAAACCGTTCGAATGTGACCGGCGAACCAGGGAGTAACATTTCTGCATATGATTTAATACCGGGGAATGCCTGCTCAGCCACATTGAGAATCCTCTCAATGTAGCGCGATTTACGGTCTTCATATTCTGGACGGCTATTTCGATATAAACGCCACCATGTATCCAGTCTGGTGTGTGTTGATATCGTGATCGACCGTTTTCCTTCCGGAGCACGGGTATTGTCCCAGGCTGGAGAAATTGACAGGAAAATGCTATTTCCTTCACCTAAAGGTTCTGAATGGATTACCTGGTGGTGCTCGGGGAAATTATCCGGTACACCTTTGGAATCTATGCCGGCGTAAACAACAAAGGCGCCCCAGTTATCCCTGGGGAGCTCACCAAGAGTATTCAGCTTCCTGTATTCTTGCGTCTCCAATAGTTTCGCCACATTCCAGGGAGTCTGGTTAAAGACAACCGCATCCGAAATATATTCCCCACCCCGTTTAGTGCGGATTAAAAATTTTTTATCAGAAAAATCCGAAACACTAATTACTTCCTTTCTGAATATTACTTTTCCCCCATAGTTCACTACCCTTTCGACAAGTTTTTTAGCCATACCCCCCATCCCCCCAGGAACATTCGCCACACCTCTTCTGGGCAGGTCAAGCGCCGCAGCACCGTAGAGGGCGTTGACCTTATCGCTTGTATCCTGCGCGGAGATTAAAAGTTGGCCGTTAATATACAATCGCAGGAGGTCGGGGATGTTTTTCATTTTTGAAGAAACCGGCAGGAACATATATGGCATATATGCAGTTAAGTTAATTTCTCTTTTATCCAACCGGCGGGCACTCAACCATGAGTAACCAGTCTGGAGTAAATTGATAGCACCTCTTACCGACTGTGGAGGCCATTCAGGATTTCGCTGGGCTAAATCCCATAGACCTTCAGCTGTTCGCTCCTGCCAATTCCAGAATGGTTCTGCATCCGTTCCAAAAACAGAAGTTCTCTCTTCACGCCAGCGACCATCATCCGTCCAGCGGGTCACCGTTTCTCCATCCGGAAGATGGACAACCATAGCTTCTTTTACATATTTTTCCTGCCAGTCTATATCAAACCTGCTGCCCAGCATATTCATAGGCGCGCCTTCAGCAAATCCTCCTGCTAAAGTTGCCCCGGCATCAAAAAGATAACCTTGATGGAAAAAAGTTCCAGCGCTGCCTCCAGGATACACATGCGCCTCGAGCACAGTCACATCCAGACCCTGCCTAGCTATTTCAGCTGCAGTTGTCAGTCCGCCGAAACCCGCCCCAATAACAACAACTCTTTTCATGGTTCAAGCGCTAATTTCGTTCTCGATTTTCGGTAAGCAAAAAGGCCTGGCAGATTTGCCCACATCATCCGGCAAACCAATCTCCGGTAAGGATGATTGCTGAACTCAGCTTTGATCTCATCCCTGACGATCGTTCGATCGGATTCACTTTCTAAGAAAGTATGAGTATGCTCCCAGAATTTGAAAGGCCCTTCAAGTTGAATATCCTTAAAGCCCGAATTTAAGTCCACATCTTTATGGATGGCTTTCCAGCGTACAGGGATTGGTCCCAACCAGAATGTAAAATCAGAGAGTGAGCCTTCAGCTAAACTTTCCACCTCATGGAATTTGACCACTAAAGGGGGTGGCGTGAGTAATTTCAGCGCCCGAGTGTCGCCGTGAAACTCCGCCACCTCAGCTACGGGTGCGGTTACCCTGAATTCGTGCTTATAAATCTTCATATTGATGAAAACCCCACAGTTCTATGATCGCCCGAGGTATTGCGATAGCGTATCGCGCGCTTTAAATTCCTGCATATAACCCTTTATTGCATCAGGCGTGAATGCCTTCGGGTTTTCAACGAATTGATAAACAGTGTTTTCGCTGGTGACATTATCAACTTGAAGCAATTCGAGCAGACTTTGAGTTACCGGAGGGTTAGGCAGCACTTTTTCAATCAGCCCAACTGCAGTTTTCAATAGAGGTTTCGGAAATGGGACCATAATTCTTCGAGTACCCATCGCTTCTAGAGTGCGTCTCTCAATCTCTTCAAGGGTCAGTATCTCTGGACCGCCAATTTCATATTGCTGGCGGTATGTATTTTTATCTTCCAGCGACTTGAAGATGCAGGTAACCAGGTCTTCAACCCAGAGCGGCTGAAACCTGGCTTTTTTGTCAACATTCGGAAAGATAATCGGAGTTATCAGGATCAACCTGGCAAATGTATTCGCGAACTCGTCTTCCGGACCCCATATCACTGATGGTCGAAACGCAGTCCAATCCAATTCCGAACGGGCTACATACTCCTGGGCTCTGCCTTTCGATGCCAAGAATCGGTACGGAAGCCCCGAATCCGCTCCTAACTGGGATAAGTTGATGAATCTCTGGATACCGGCATCCCGGGCTGCTCGGAGGACATTCACTGTACCCATCAAATTTATTTCCTCATATGTAGTACCTTCTCTTTCGATCGCGATTGCAACAGTATGGATGACCGCATCTGCTTTCGTAAAGGCGGGTTTTAATGAATCTGCATCAGTTACATCCGCCTCAACTAGTTCTATATCGAATCCAGCCAGGCGGCTTTCCTGTAATGTTCGCTGCCGGCTGCGAATCATAGCGCGGACATGTCTCCCCTCGCTGGCTAATCTCTTGACTATATGGCTACCGATATAACCCGAACCTCCGGTAACGACAATCATCGTATCCTCCATAAACCTTTTTCAATATTTCGATTTCGCATCACAGATTTCCATTTGATCTGTATTGGAATCAAATCAAAAATAGAATTACAGGGTCAGCTCACTTCCACACTGTCTAACCATTCCAGGATCGGTTTTCCGTCATCTTCCATATATAACTCTATCGCTTTACCGAAATGTGCTAAGTACTCATGCAACCGTTCCACAGGCACCGCGTAATTCTTGAGTAGGAATTTCACCCAGTTGATCTCTTCGCTAAGCAGTCCCATATCCCCAAGACTCAGCGCAGCGCTTATATCAAGTCCAAGGTATTCGTTGGCAATTTCGAGATGGCTTTCATGCATCCCATTTCTTTGTATTACTCCCCGCAGGTGCGCCTCTATTTGGGGTTGCTGATCAGTAAATTTCTTCCATGATTTTAAGTATTTATCAGGCACTGAGATACTTGAATCGATAGATGGATGGCGTAATAAAATATCCTCAATTACACTGACCGCACTATCCAGCTTATCGCCCAGATAATGGCCTGGAATTTTCTGCTTGAGTTCAGGGAGTAGAGTAAATACTAATCCCCCAAATCCAAAAGCCATGTTCTTTTCTTCCATAAAACGGGCTGCTTCAAGCAGATTCGCAGCGGTGAATAACTGCTGAGCGATCATAATAACCAAATCGGATTCAGATGATTCGATCGCATTATCCAATCGCTCAATTGGGACATTCGCTCCTAGATAAATAACATTCAACCCCCTTCTTCGCAGGAACAAAGTAACCATTAGTGGGGAAATGATGTGGTCTTCCTGTGGCGGGCAGGCAACCAGAACACACTCGCTTCTTGTAGGCGCTGGAGCAGCTGAGATCAGAGTATTTAAACGCCTGACAATCAGAGATGAAGCGAAATGTTCCTGCTGCACAGTACTTTTACCCTGATACCAGCGCTTTCCAATTTCAGATATACCCGCTCCCATAATATCGAGACAGACTACTTCAACAGAATAACTCGCAAAAGCCTGTGCGAGGATGTATTCCGCTTGTCTTTCATTGAAATCCATACAGGCTTCAACCCAATGATTACGTAGATCAACGATTGATGCTCCCAAAACAGCCGGAAATGGCTGGGGTTCTCGAACTGCATCCACTAAAGGCATTTCTAGCAATGGGTCCCGACCAGACTCTTCTATACCGCGCCATAATTTGACCGCCCGGTTTATGCGGAGTCCCTCATCAATACGAGCCTGCAACCACCTAATGGTCTTGATGTCGTACTGCGAATAAAGACGGTGCCCGCCGTCCGTACGGTCAGGGTGGGGTAAACCGTAACGGCGTTCCCATGCCCGTAATGTGTCCGCTTTTATCCCGGTCTCCTTCAATACCACTTTTAAGTTGTAAGTCGGAATAATACTGATCTCTGCCACTTAATTCACCTTTTTTCTCTTGCATTGATAATTTAGTTAAATCGGAATAAGTTTATATTACTTAGGTTGTTTTGTCAAGTATTTGCACATTTTTTGCGCAAATTTGAAGGGGATTTAAACATTTATTTTGGGGCAGGCGTTTGTATTTTAAATTTCGAAGGGTTGGGTAAATGATCTAGCTAAGGTTAAAAAAATCCAATAAATGCTTGCGTTATTGGTGCAGCTTCCTGGGCTAATTGATTAACACAAACTCAAGGGTAAACCTTTTCAGCCTTTATTATGTGATCCAGTTTGGACATGCGATCTGGGTTTTCCCTGGCGTAAATCTGGCTGGGTTCCAGAATAATCGCGATTTCTAATCCGATCGCTTTATCAATTCGGGCTTTGCCTGCCCGCGATTCCCACAGTAAGAAGGCTGATCCACGGTGAATTCGAAACCACAGCTATGATCGATGTGCAATTATTCAACAATCATGCTGATTTTAAGCTGCGTAAAAAAAGACGTCCATCCTCATAGGGGTACTACAATGAGATAACCACTGGCTAACCATTCATCATGCTGCAAGCTGTACGGATCGGAATAGGACTTTTTCCAGGTAATCTTTATGCGCATTTCGACCCTTACTCAACAAATGCTCCTCATTCTTCTTCGATTTCTGAGACTAGTTTAAGTTTGCGAATTAACCCAGAGAAGATCAACCTGTGGATGGGATACAAACCGTACCAGTATAAAAAACCCAATAAACCTTTTGGCGCAAAGAAGGCTGTCTGCGTAAGACGAGAACTGCCATCTTGATCTTTTTTGACTTCAAACTGCAGCCAGGCTTCTCCGGGCAGTCTCATTTCAGCCCGAAGTGATATTAATCGTCCCGGGTCAAGTGTTTCAACCCGCCAGAAATCAACCGCATCACCGACCCGGATATCCACAGGATCGCGTCTGCCGCGACGCAAACCAACCCCGCCGAACACACGGTCGATAATGCCCCGGATTTCCCAAGCCCAATCAAAATACAACCAGCCTGCTTCCCCTCCCAGGCGGGAAAATACTGTGTACACTTGCTCTGGAGATGCATTTATCCTTATCTTCCGTTGTTCAATGATCATACCTTCCTGGGTTTTCATCACCACCGGATCCTGATCCCCTAAGCTGGAAGATATTGCGTCTGTCCAGCGGGTTTCTACCTCACCTAAATCCAAGTTTTCCAGAGCAGACCTGACAGCGCTAGCATAATCAACCGGCTTAATTTCAGGAAAGAGTTCTTCTGCGCTGAAGTCATGAACAATCACCTCATTCTTCAGCCCTTCCACCAGCGGTCGGGTAATGTCTGATGGAACAGGTGTCATCCAGTGCACCCAGTATGATGACAGCCTGGGCGTTAAGACAGGCACCGGGATCAGGTAGCGCTTCAAGCCGCGTTCGCGTGCGTATCCCAGCATCATATCTCCGTAGGTCATCACCTCAACACCGCCAACCTCAACTATCCTGCCGATACTTTCTTCATTTTCCAGGGCAGCAGTAAGATAATCCAGCAGATCAGAGATCGCGATAGGTTGTACACGTGTATACACCCAGCGCGGACAGATCATGACCGGTAATCTCTCGGTCAGGTAGCGGATCATCTCAAATGATATACTCCCGGACCCAACAATAATCGCCGCCCTGAACTCAGTCACAGGAACCCCGCCTTCCGCCAGCGCAGCCCCGGTTTCCTGCCTCGATTTCAGGTGTTCCGAAAGATTTTCATCCGGATTACCTAATCCTCCCAGGTAAATAATTCGCTTAATCCCGGATGATTTCGCGGCTGATCCGAAATTACCTGCCGCAATTAAGTCGCGTTCGTGAAAATTCCCGCTTCCGCTCATGCTGTGAATCAGATAATACGCCGTATCGACCCCCTCCATCGCCTTCGGAAGTGTACCCGGCTTTAGTACATCACCCTTCTTTATGTCTACCAAGTCAGCCCATGACCGGCCCTGCAAACGAGCAGGGTCTCTAACCATAACCCGAACATGGTAACCCTTATCAAGCAAGACAGGCGCCAGCCTGCCGCCAATATAACCGGTGGCACCCGTGACCAGGATTTTCTCAACTGATAACGCCCTAGAATTGTCCTTCAATTGATTCCGCATATCCTGTCAACTCAACATAACCAATTCCTGAAACTCGCGCATCACTTTGGTTACCTTCAATTTTTACCGCTCCTTCCCAGTAGGCATATGAAACATCCATTTCCTGGTCTGCAACCAAGGGTTTTATCTCGAGCTGCAATTCAAGATCAGGCACTACCAGCAGCCATTCCGAAGGATATTCTGCCCCGGAATTTGGGCTGCGCCAGGTATCTATTACCTTTATTTCAAACTGTTCATTCGAGAGTTGTCGAGTCTTCCCATCTTTAGCAATCCAGGTGCCGCTTGAATAAAGATCGATACTTCCATCTGCGCGGCGGATTTGAAAAACCATCAATTCACTTCCTTCGTCTAACTGTATTGAAAACCAATCCCAACCGACCTGACCGGCAGAGAGCGCGCTGGTGCTGAACTCATGATCCATCCAGCTCAACCCGCTTACACGGTATACATCTTCGGCGATTTGTATTGTTCCAGAAGTATCCAGTCGTGTCTGGCTGTAATAGTAAGAGGCATTTCCTGGTTCGGGCCCTTTTTGGCTGTAACCCTGCTCTCCATGAAAAATCACACCTTTGAGATTGTCGAAAAACAAATCCAGTTTGATATCATCCTGGGAAGCTAGAAGTGTAAATCTCTGGTCGTCCACCTGTTCTACCCGCCAGTTTTCCAACCATATTCGAAATAATTTGTTTTCTGAACCAGCCAATCCTGCTGCACCGCGAGCAAACCTTTCAAAATCGTGATGCGCGCCGGCTTCAACATCAGTTATCGCAAAATGAGCCATAAAAATCTGGTTTGCAGCCCATGCGGATTGGCGTTCTGGGAGGTCTTCAATAGGAAGCAGCGCCCTCCTGAAAAAAGTCAACTGGTATCCGAACTGTTCTCCAGTTTTACTTTGAAGATTGCCTGTGTAATACCACCATTCAGTCTGGAAATCCAGGTGGGGTCCATAATCTTCGGGAAAATTCCATTCACGATAGCCCTCAGCACGGGTGAAGCCAGTTGGAGGATCAAAATTTGTTAAAATTACAGGAATGCCCTGGCTTGCCCCGAGCGGGCGTAAGCCCGCCACGCCCAAAACAACAGCGAGCGTGATTAATATTATAAAAACAATCCCAGCCGAATTCCCATTTTTACTCATATCGGATCGCTTCTGATGTATTACGATGCATAATTCGATATGCAGGGTACAGCCCAGCCAGTACCGCTGCTGCCATCCCAATTAGCAATGCCAGTACAAAAGGTTCAGGTTCAAGTTGCAGCTTTAAAGTCCAGCCAAAAGAACGCCGGTTTATTATATATACCAGTATGATTGCCAGCATGATACCGGCAGGCATAGAAAGCAACCCAGCTACTGTACCCATTAGACCCGCTTCTAAAGTTACCAACCGCCACAGTTGACCCCCGGTTAATCCTATTGCTTTCAGAATGCCCAGCTGGCGCTGTTTATCCAGTTGAAGAGACATCATCGCGCTCATAATCCCGATAAAAGCCACCGATGCCGTTAACAGTTGTAACGCGCTAACAATTGTGAAAGTCCGGTCGAAAATCTTCAAAGTCTCTTCTCGTAAATCTCGGTTTGATCGGATAAGCAGTGATTGAATTGGGGCTAGTTGAATTTTTAAATTCTCAATTATTGATTCCACATCCGCACCTGGCTCAAGTATCAAAGCAGCGGCAGCGATACGATCATCTTGCCAGAGATTTCTATAATTCTCCAGCGATAAAATCACATTCCCCTGACTCGAACCGTAATCATAATAAATCCCGGCAATTGGAAAATTCCTCAAGCCATCATTGGTGTATAGAGATAAAGTACCATCGGTCTTTGGCAATTCTAACCGGTTTGCTAGCGGCTCTGAAACCAGCACAGACCCATTCTCTACAGCCTTCCAGATCTCATCTGCTGGATAGTCTGTAGAAAAGTAAACCTGCTCCAGGCCATCATTCGGGTTATTGTTGGCGGAAAGTTGAATAGGTCCATCAGGAGAATTAACAACAGCTGTCTGAAGAAGATCTACCCGTGCAATTCCAGAAAAATTCTTAAGAGCAGCAAGTACTTCGGGATCGATCTGATAAAGAGGTTGGCTTGCTGTCGCTCCAGGAACAGAGATATAAATATCACCATGCAGTATCTGGCTCATCCAGGTTTCAACTGTAAAACGAAAACTGCTCACCATAAGGCTGAAACCAACCGTAACCGCAATTGCCATCATCAGGGCGGCAACCGCTACAGATGTCCGGCTGATTGAATTTACTACTTCACGGGGAGCCATACGTCCCAGTACACCCCACATCCTGCTTGTGAATCGAACAGCTAACCACATTATCCAGCCTGTAAAAATGGGAGTGATCAAAGCAAAGCCAATAACTGTTATAAAAGTTCCCAAAAAGCTAAAAATAAGGCTATTTTGAGAGATGGACAGCACACCCGCTCCAATTAGTATTACCAGGACGCCAATCACACCCAGGATACGCACAACTTTTTCCGCCTTTGATTCAAGATTAGCGCGGGATAGGGCAGCACGCGGCGTTACACTGGCTGCTTCCCAGGCTGGAAACGCAGCAGTGGCAACTGTCGCCAGTGTTCCCAGAACAGCCCCTTTTAGCAGGCTGCTAATTTCAACCGGGACCGACCTGACTGTGCTAACAAAAAAGAGATCATTAATTGTTTGGGACACAAGATTGACCGCGCCCCTGCCAAATAAAATACCTGCGGCAACACCGAGTCCAGCGCCCAATAAACCTATTACCAGGGCTTCGCAAACAACCATTAAGAACAACTCACGCCGGGTAACTCCAAGGCTCCGAAGGGTACCAAATAACGGCCGGCGTTGAACGACCGAAAATGTCATTGTGTTATAAATCAGAAACAACGCCACCACAAGAGCAAGTAAGCTTAAGGCTGTTAGATTAAGTTTAAACGCAGCAGTTATTTGCTCAACGGTTCCACTCCTGGATTCCACAGGTAGCAATCGAACTCCCAAAGGCAGCATATATTCGAGTTTGGAAAAATTTTCCGCATTGTTTTCCCCCAGAATAAGGTCAATTTTATCAATATGCCCGATCCTTCCGGTTAATTCCTGTGCGGTTGATATATCCGCCAATATCAATCCATCAAGGGCGCGTCGGCTCAGACTGTCAGAAGGTCTTAACAACCCAGCAATGACAAGTTTGTGAACTCGACCAGCATACTCCACAGTAAATTCCGAATCTGGAAAAAGTCCGTACCGATTTGCTATATTCTGCGATACCAGAACGCTGCTGGGTCTGGACAAAAAAGGAATAAGCGAATCATGCGAGACTCCATCTAGATCAGCCAGATAATCACGAAAAGGAGTTTCTGCAAACGGGTCAATTCCCAGCAGTTGGAATGTCTGCCCATCCAATTCGGATGCAACAACATATTCGCTGATAACGGGCGCGGCAGGAAATCCAATACCCCCCTTTTTTAAATCTGAATACACAGTTTCAGCTATTCCATTTGGTCCACCAGAGATAAGATGGGTGGCTCTGCCGGTGATGGCTTCGGTGCTCAACTCGAAAGCACGACTTGCGCTCTGATTGGCAATATCAATACCAATTACCATCGCCACTCCTAATGAAATTCCAAGCAACATCAATATGCTCTGGTGGAAATGGTGAATCAAGTACCGCCAACCAATCTTTATCAATGAGGGCTGCAGCGCTGGAATCTTGTTCATTGTTTGTTCACCGGATCTGGTATCAAGCTGAATCTACCTCATAGAGACAGCCGCCAATAAGTTCGAATTTCCGGTCTGCAAATGCAGCACTTTCTTTATTGTGGGTGACCAAAATCAAATTTTTACCAGCCTGTCGGGTAAGCTGGTCAAGCAAAGAGAGTATTTGCGCGCCAATTTCTTCGTCCAGGTTGCCTGTGGGTTCATCAGCCAGCAAAAGCAAGGGATCATGTACCAAGGCGCGCGCAATCGCAACCCGCTGCTGTTCACCGCCAGACAATCGTTCAGGGAATGTGTTAAGTCTATCTACCAGACCAACACGATCCAATATTTCGGCAGCTTGAGATTTCGCATGGCTTGTATCTGAACCCAACAACTCTAAAGGCAAACTCACATTCTCTTCAACTGTAAGAGTTGGTATAAGGTTAAAAAATTGGAATATAAATCCAATATTTTCACGCCGGAATAGAGTGCGCCGGTTTTCATCGAGACGGGTCAGCGTTAACCCGTTGATAGTAATATCCCCTTCGTCCGGCATATCGATCCCGCTGATAATGTTTAAAAGGGTGCTTTTACCGCTTCCGCTTTTACCAAGAATTGCGATTAACTCTCCCTTTTTGAAGTCTGATCCAGTCCCTCGAAGGACTTCACGCTTCTGGTTTCCTTCATTGAACTCCTTCCAGAGATTGTTCAAACGAATATAGCTTCCATTATTTTCAGTGCTCATTTTAAATTCAGCTTTTCCTGCAAAATCTCTTGAAGAGCGCCGGCTTTTTCTGCATCATAGGCACCTTTTTCGCGCCAGATGATACTCCCATCCTCTTCAACCAGAAACAAATATATATCATCTTCATCCGGGATATTCAAAGCGGCAGTAAATTTATCTTTATCGATGTAGAGAGTAACAGTTCTTTCTCTGGCTGTCTGGTCCGGGATACCAGCTCGCATACCTTCATTAATGAAGGTTCGCGTTATTAGCGACATCTCTTTGATTGTCGGCAATTCATAATAAACGAATCCGGGGGTTTCTGCCTCTAATTCCTGCACATGTGGTATCCAGGTATTCACAATATTCTGATGGTATTGTTGGAAGGCAACCATAATCAAGTTGTGTTCGCCCTCAAAGTCCCGGGGAAAGATAAATTCCTTCCGATCGAGGTTATATCCTGAAACCTCCGGAAACTGATCAGTTTTTTCTGTAGCAACAAAAACGCTGCTTCCAGGAGAATTCTGCCATAACCAAATCGAAAAAATTACAATCAATCCAATTACTACTATCAAGATCATGTATGCCATAGAACAACTCCAATACTGCTATATAAGCTTTTTGGGCTCAGGGTGAATCCATCCTCCCCGGACAGTTGCGCCTAAAACCAGGGCGGATCCAATTATCACAAGGTTCTTTACAATATATTGACCCTCAAGAGTCAAGACAAAAGGAAAATTTTTCCAGCAAACTTCGGGAAGTAGCACCAGGGGTAAAGCCACTCCAAACATCTGTAGAAATAACAGCAAAATCGTTAGGCGTTGAAACCTGTTCGTGAATAATCCGGTTAAAAATCCTAAACCGATTGTCACTTCCCATGCAGCAAGTACCGGTAGAACGAATTCGGGGTCAAAAAAATATATAGTGTTTCGAACTAGCTCTTCTGCAGGACTTAATCCGGGGAAAAATTTTAGCGCTCCAAACCAGATAAAAACTAGTCCCATACTAATCCGCAATACCACAAGGCTGTACTTCGCCATCAAGTTTGTGATCGTAATATCAATGATGTCAAATTTGGATTCAATGTTTTTAAAAGTTTGAGTGATTTGCATTTTAGTTTTCCAGAAATAAAATTTGAGTTTCAATAGATGCTAAAGATATTAAGAAGAATAGTTCTTAGGTTAAACAAGATCAAGGTTTCCTTGATGACCTGCCTGGTATGCTGCAATTATTTTTAGAGCAACTTTTTCAGGTGATGCAGCATCAGGTGGGATTTTCATCGGGACTTTATCCCAAAATGTGGTCTTGACAGCCCCGGGACGTACAACTGTCACGAGCTTTTTTCGCTGCTCTTTTCGCAAGACTCCGGCAAACGCTTCCAACCCAGATTTTGCTACTGCATAAGCGGATAGACCAGGCAGGCGCAATCTTTCACTAACCGCGCCAATTAGGAAGATGTGAGCGCCTTCACTTAACAATGGCAGACTGAAGTGGAGTGTGTAAAATGCTCCCGAGAGATTAGCCATCAGAATTCTGTCCCATTCTTCAGGTCTCATATCGGATATTTTTGCGGAGAGAATATCCCCAGCTGCATAAACCCAAAGGTCAATCCCCTCAACTTTCTGGGAGATTAGATAAGCTGTTTGTGCAATCTGACTTACATCTGTGAATGATATATCAAATACATAGTCTGCGTAATCTTGGATGAGACTGGTTTCACGACTGACAGCAATGGTCTTCCATTTATTTTTATCCAGTGTTTTAAGAACTGCTGACCCTATCGCGCCTGCCGCCCCGAAAATTAATGCATTCTTTTTCATACATCTACCCATTTAATCCAAACATTATATTTTTTTATCTTATATCATAATGTAAATATTTTGTCAATGTTTTGCAAAGTTATAAGGGCTCGCTAACTCAAGGGTAATAATCTTTTAGTTCTTATTTCAGCTAAACAAGTGAATTCAGAAACTGGTGCGCGCTTTCTTGAATCAAACGTTTATCTTCTTGATCCAGATGCCTCAACCCCAACAGGCTTCTACTCATTCTTGGGTTAGCCTTGAGTATTTGGTTATGCTCAAGAATGAAATTCCAGTACAGATAATTGAAAGGACAGGCACCTACACCGGTACGGTGCTTATGGTTAAATACACATGCCCGGCAATAATCACTCATCTTGCTAAGGTAATTCGCAGATGAAATATAGGGTTTAGTCCCCACCATTCCCCCATCGGCATACAGACCCATTCCATACACATTTGGCAACATAACCCACTCATATGCATCAATATAGACGCTCTGGAACCAGATGTTGACCGTATCCGGGTCAATTCCCGCGAGCAAACAAAAATTACATACCACCATCAGGCGTTCGATGTGGTGGGTGTAGCCGTCGTGTAGAGCTCTTCCGATAACATGCTTCAAACAATTCATTTCAGTTTCGCCATTCCAGAAAAACTCCGGAAGCGCGCGGTTAAATCCCCAGAAGTTACTGCCTGAGATTTCTGGCATCAATCGCCAGTACTGCCAGTATATATATTCGCGCCACCCCACCAGCTGGCGGATGAAACCTTCGACGGAATTGATCGGAGCCATCCCTTCGCTATACCTCGTTTGGGCCTCTCTCGCTAGCCAGAGAGGGTCCAGCAAACCTAAATTTATATAAGGAGAAAGCTTGGAATGGTAAATGATGTCATTCTCACAGCTCATGGCATCCTCGTACGCGCCAAAATCATGCAAACGATAATCGAAAAAATCATATGCTGCCTGGCGGGCTTGTTCGCGGGTAACGGCAAGATTAAATCCATCGCTATTTCCCACCACCCTATACTTCCTCCCAACTTCTTCCATAACTTGCATGGTAATTCCATCCGGCGAAAAGGCAATCGGTCGCGGCGGTTTTTGATTCGATGGCAGCCGGCGCCGGTTGTCTTTATCAAAGTTCCACTTTCCTCCAAATGGCTCTCCGTCGGCATCGACCAGCAGTTGGAAGTTCCGGCGCATTCTGCGGTAAAACTGTTCCTGCACATATCTCTTTCCTAGCTGGGGATCCGGATATGGGTCAAACCGCCCAGATAAGAACTGCGTATTTGGCAGTTGAATTACAGGTATGCCAAATTTATCTTCCAGGTTTTTCTGGTAAATTCGACCGCGAAACTCGCTAGCTGACATCGCGATCACAGCTTCGGGCTGGAACTCTTTGAGATGGCTATTTATCGCCTCTCCTGTTCTGGGGGAAATTCGGTAATCCACCCGAAATCCTTGCATTCGCAAATGTTCGGCAATATGGCGCATTGCGCTGAACAGCAAGACCAGTTTTTTTGCGTGATAAGAAATTCTCCCAGCGCGTTTCTCACTTTCCAGCATCAGAATAACAATATTGCTTTTGCCGTACTGCTCTACAGCATAATCGAGCGCCGGATGGTTTTTGCACAACTGGTCGCCAAGAATCCAAACTGTAACCGTCATCCCAGAATATATAAACCAAGATGATTGATCCGTCAATCAGGAATAAAAAGGGGCAGAAATGATTACTTTGCCGAAATCCGATGAAACCAGAAAATGAGTTTTTCTATTATACAAATCTGCTTAAGATTAAGACGAAAACAAAACCCAAAACCGGAAACAAACTGCCAATATAAACATAAATTTCTTTCTAGTTACCAATCGAAGATCTCTAAAGAAAATTTTTTATGGATAAAGATTAAAAAAGATTAATCCCAAAAAACCTTTGCCAAATCTTGACAAATATAAATAAATGTGTACAATACCTTTGCAATTGAGAGAAATAAACCGGATAAATAAAAAAATAAAAAAAGGAGTACAAGTGAAGAAATATACAATCCCCTCGATAATCGTTTTAGTCTCATTAGTGCTGGCAGCCTGCGCTGGCGCAGCGCCAACACCAGAGCCAACTGAGCCGCCTGTTGAAGAGGTAACAGAAGAGCCGGTTGAAGAAACTCCTCCAACAATTGTCGATATTGCAGTTGCTGATGGTAATTTTTCAACCCTGGTTACTGCCCTCCAGGCTGCCGGTCTGGTTGAGACCCTGCAGGGAGACGGTCCTTTTACGGTCTTTGCCCCTACAGATGAAGCTTTTGCAGCCCTTCCTGAAGGAACTGTAGAAAGTTTGCTAGAAGATCCAGAAGCCCTCAAGAATATTCTCCTTTACCATGTAGTTGGGGCTGAAGTTCTGGCAGCTGATGCAATCGGATTGAACGGTCAGGACGTCGAAACTATGTCAGGTAAGATGTTCAAGGTTACCGTTGATGGCGAGAATGTAATGATCAACGATGCTAAAGTTGTCGCAACTGACATTGTTGGCTCTAATGGTGTAATTCACGTGATTGATTCTGTTATTCTGCCGCCAATTGAAGGCGAAGAGATGATGGAAGAAAGCAGATCAATCGTTGATATCGCAGTCGAAGACGGCCGATTTACTACCTTGGTGACCGCGCTGCAGGAAGCCGAGCTAGTTGAAGCACTGCAGGCTGAAGGACCTTTCACTGTATTTGCGCCTACCGATGACGCTTTTGCTGCTTTACCAGAAGGGACAGTGGAAGGGCTTCTGGCGGACAAAGAAGCTCTTACAAATGTCCTCCTCTACCACGTCGTTGACGGTAAGGTGATGGCGGCTGATGTTATTGATCTCGATGGGCAGGAAGTCGAGACGCTTTCCGGAGACAAGATTATGGTTGCTCTGGATGGTGAAAATGTTTTGATCAATGAATCGAAAGTGATCATTCCTGACATCGAAGCCTCTAACGGCGTTATTCACGTCATTGACTCAGTACTGCTGCCTCCGGCTGACGAAGCGATGGAAGAAAACAAAACAATCGTCGAGATCGCAGTTGAAGATGGTCGTTTCACCACCCTGGTGACCGCTCTACAAGAGGCAGAACTGGTTGAAGCGTTGCAGTCGGAAGGACCATTCACCGTATTTGCGCCGACGGATGATGCCTTTGCAGCACTGCCTGAAGGAGCATTGGATGAATTAATTGCAGATAAAGAAGCGCTCACAAATCTCCTTCTATACCACGTTCTTGAAGGCAAGGTGATGTCAACACAGGCGATCGAACTCGCAGGACAGGAAGTTGAGATGCTTTCAGGCGAAAACATTCTGATTAGCCTGGACGGTGAAATACTGAAAGTAAACGATTCTGCAGTGATCATTCCTGACATCGAAGCTTCTAACGGCGTAATTCATGTGATAGATGCGGTATTACTACCCTAAGGGGCAATACAAACATTTTCTCTCCTCCTATTTGATGGCGCCCGGATAACACATCAAAAACACACAATAATTCCGGATCGCCAGAACCGGGTGGCAGAAATAACTGCCGCCCGGTTCCACAGGAAGGGTTTATTTTTTAACCACAGAATAAAATGGCATATACAAAATTACTAATATAAAATGGTAGGATAATTCCTAAATAATGAAACGCAGGAGGAGTGAGCGATGATCAGAATTGTAGCTGACAGCACAAATGATTTACCGCAAGAAATCATAAACAAGTTTGGAATAGAAACCGTTCCTTTGTTCATTAATTTCGGTGATCAAGGTTACCTGGACCAGGTAGAAATTTCACGCAAAGAATTTTACGAGCGAATGATTGACGCTGACCCCCTGCCCACGACCGCTACTCCTGGAGTGGATATGTTCCAGCGGGCATACAGTAAATTAGTTGATGAGGGAGCGAATCAAATTTTATCCATACATATATCTGAGAGCCTGAGCGCCACTGTGAATGTCGCCCGAACAGCTGCGAAACAGTTTGATACAGCGCCAGTTACAATATACGACTCCCGTCAGCTTAGCCTAGGAATGGGCTACCTTGTTATAGCAGCTGCGGAAGCTGCCCAGGAAAATGAAACGATGGAAAATATCATCGCCCGTCTGGACGAGTTGAACTCTAGGACTTATGTTTTTGCAGCGCTTGAAACCCTCGATTACCTGCAGCGCAGCGGTCGCATGAGCGGGGTTGTTGCCAGATTGGGTAATATCCTACGCGTTAAACCCATCTTAAAAATGCACGAAGGCGATCCGACCGGTGAGCGTGTCCGCACTTACAGCCGAGCGATCAGCAGATTGCTCCAACTTGCGCGCGAACTCGGCAATTTTGAACGCCTGGATCTGGTCCATACAAACGCTCCCTCCAAAGCTGAACATCTGCAAGAGATATCCAGAGACCTTTTTCCACCAGGTATAGAACCTCTTTCAGTTGACGTTACCCCGGCATTAGGCGCGAACATCGGACCGGGAGTGGTCGGCTTTTCATGTATCAAAGCAAAATAAATACAAATATTTTATTGATAGATCAACAGGAAGGTAGAAATGAATTTAACAAAATCTAATAGTCTTTTACTGGAAGAAGAATTGGACAAAAGCCTCAGTAGTAACTCAAACCAGCCAACCTGGCTGAATCAGGGAAATATTGAAGTAGCTGTGTACAACATACTTTCAAATATTGGCGAAAACCCGGAAAGGGAGGGTCTGTTAAACACGCCCAACCGGGTAGCCAGAATGTATCACGAGCTGACCAGCGGTTATCAAATCGATCCCGTGAAAATGATCAACGGCGCAGTTTTTAATGTGGATTACGACGAAATGGTAGTGGTCAAAGACATCGATTTCTACAGCATGTGCGAGCACCATATGCTGCCATTTTACGGAAAGGCGCATGTAGCTTACATTCCGGACGGTAAGGTTATCGGTTTAAGCAAAATCCCACGAATCGTGGAGATGTTCGCCAGGCGCCTGCAGATCCAGGAGCAAATGACCTCCCAGATAGCAAATTTTATCCAGGAGACCCTCGCCCCTCAGGGTGTTGCTGTAGTTGTAGAAGGCGCCCATATGTGCGCCATGATGCGCGGCGTTAAAAAAGATAACACCAAGATGGTCACCAGTAAAATGCTTGGATGCTTTAAGGAAAATGATAAAACGCGGGCAGAGTTTATGGCACATATAAAAACCGGATCACTAGATTAATCCCTGTAAATTAGGATTTGAAATGGATAATCTCTCAACAGGAGCCCAAATAGGGATGGCCAGCCTGTAAGATCGAAGGATCGCAAGGCTGGTTATCCCATAATAAACCAAGATATGAACAATGCTAAATCAGTTGAATTAAAAAAAGGATGGTATATCGCCAAATGGTCAGCGCTTGCGTGGCTCGAGACCATCCTAAAAAATAGTTGCGATAGTAATAATCGCGATTATCGCCTTACCAAATCCTGTAGAAACCAATGTGTTTTCGATCCCATCGGGGAAGAACTTTTTACAGACCGTTACCCTGCTGTTTCTTTCGCTCGGGTTGTCGTTGGCAGTATTCGACCGGCCACAACGCCGCGAAATTATCTCTATGGCTTTTGTAATTATGAATAATATCGGTCACTGGGGGATGCTGTTCACGCTATTTTTTATTCCATTTCCAATTGCCGCACTACTATTATTTTCAATCTTCATGCTGGTTGGAGATTTGATTAAAACACTGGAAATATACCAGGGTCAACTGAGGTTGCCTGGCGTATCAATAACACTGCTCTACGGGTTAACAGGTTTTTATATTCTTGGGTATACTTTGATCATATTTCTGGGGTTAATAATTCCCGCAGGATAATAATTAATCACCATCTTTTTTGGAGGAGAGATGAAAATTGCAAAAATTATTTCCCTGGTGTGCATCCTCGCTATGGCAGCAGCCCTTATTTATGGTTTTACTGCCGGGGACTTTTTCAAAGACGGGTCAGTTATCCTTTCAAATCCCTGGGGAGTAGTGTCGATTGTGGACTTGTATGTTGGGTTCATTCTATTCTCCGGATGGATTATCTACCGCGAAAAATCTTGGATTGCTGCGATAATCTGGGTGGTATTCATGATGGTGCTCGGTTTCTTTACAGGTGCTGTTTACACCTTTCTGGCTCTTAACAGCAGTAAAGGAGACTGGCGAAAATTCTGGCTAGGAGTCCATGCAGAAACAAACTCCGGAGGCTTATAGATATGTCATTTTTCTTATCATTTAAAGAAATCTGGCGAAACAAAGGCCGCTACTTGTTATTCAGCCTGGTAATTGCACTGATCACCACTCTGGTGTTATTTATTGCAGCGCTAGCTGGCGGCTTAAGCAAAGCCAACCGTGAGTACATCGATAACATACAGGCTGACCTGCTGGTTTACCAGGATGAAGCAGACCTGATTATCAGCGCCAGCCGATTGGATAACGATATCCTCACTGATTTGCGCAGGATGGAAGGAGTTGCGGATGCGGGTGGAATAGGATTCAGCTCTGCGACTGTTGTTTCGCCACTAGTAGAAGACGGGATAGACGTTAGTCTGATCGGAACGGAACCGGGCAGGCCTGGAAATCCTGAGATCCTTGACGGTCGTGCATTAATCCGCGACCGGGCAAATGAAGCTGTAATTGACACTCCCCTTGCCGAATCGTTAGGGGTGAAACCCGGTGACCAGATTGTTATCCAGACCGTCCAGGGTACAGAAAAGGAACTTTTTGACCTGACCGTGGTAGGTTTGAGCGGGTCAAACCAGTACTTTTTTCAACCCGCGGTATTCACTCCTATTCAGACCTGGGATGACATCAAACCCCAGGACAGCGGGGCTCGCAGGAGTGCCAGGGTGATTTTCAATATTGCTGCTGTCCAGTTTTATGGTCCTGAGAATATTGATTCAATGATCCCTGTTATTGAACGGAATATTGACGGTATCCAGGCTGTCGACAAACAAACTGCAATTCTTTCCCTGCCGGGATACACCGCCCAGCAGTCGACCCTCAACACCCAGCAGGCGTTCACATTACTGATCGGCGTATTGGTTTTAGGCGGCTTTTTCCAGATTCAAACCATCCAAAAAATCGCCCAGATCGGAATGCTAAAAGCGATTGGGACAAGCAACGGCACGGTCGCTGGGATGACAATTATGCAGATAATAACAATATCTGTATTTGGGGTCGTACTGGGTGTGGTAGGGACTTTATTGATTTCTCTAGGAATGCCCCAGGAGATACCAGCCGAGTTCAATAGCGGCGCAATTCTAGGTGCGATCGCCGCTCTGCTTATTATCGGTCCGATAGGCGGTCTGGTATCGATCCGGCTCGCCTTGAAGGTTGAGCCGTTGCGGGCGATTGGTTTATAAAGTAGAGTAGAAATATGAGTATTGCACTTACAACAGACCAGGTAACAAAAATCTACGGCGAAGGTTCTTCGGCAGTCACCGCAGTCGACCGGGTCTCATTTGAGGTTGGTGATGGGGAATTTATTGCTGTGGTAGGCCCAAGCGGTTCTGGCAAAACCACATTGCTTGCTATGCTGGCGACGCTATTACGACCCAGCTCGGGTTCAATCAAAATCGATGGACAGGACCTGGGAAGGATGAAAATCAGGCAGCGCACCCGATTCCGCCGTCAGAATATCGGGTTTACCTTCCAGGCGAACAACTTAGTCCCCTTTCTGACCGCGCTTGAAAATGTGGAATTAATGCTACGCCTTAACAAGTCTCTCAATAAGGATGGTCGTAAACGGGCAAAAGAAATGCTGGATCGCCTTGGACTGAGCCACAGATTGAACAACCTGCCGAACCAGTTGTCCGGCGGGGAACAGCAGCGGGTCGCGATTGCCCGGGCAATGGTGCACGAACCAAGCCTGGTCCTAGCCGACGAACCAACTGCCAGTCTCGATACACAGCGCGCCTATCAGGTTGTGGAAACATTCGCAAATTTGATCCACGAGCAGAAGAGAGCCGGCATCATGGTAACCCACGACTTGCGCATGGTGACCTATGTGGATAAAGTGATCAGCATGGTCGATGGGATAATTGACCAGATTACCACTGACCGGGATTCCATTGACAGTATGGCGAACACAATCCAAACCACTCCCGGATCAGATGTGCTGGTTGAAGAAAAGGCAAATAGTGAACCCGAGCCTGTTAGTCCAGAGATCAGCCGATAATTCCAGAAAGGACAACTATGACAGATAACCAACAATCTCCCTTATCAGAAGAAGAAAGTTCCGGTTGCGTCGATGACCGTGGGTTTTTGGAGCGTCTGTGGTGCAAAATCGATCCTTTTGGGAATGCCTACCCTGTATGGATCGCTTTATTTTTAATAGCATTGATCCTGTTGTTTGCTATCGCTCTACGCTTCGATTTTGATCTCAGCCAGTTTGGGTTGAAATGAATCCAGAGAACAGACTCCAGGAAATTAAAGAGGAACTCCAATCAGTTTTGACCGGTAGGGGAAACTGGCTGGATGCAGTTCTGCCTCCGGTTATTTTTATTCTGGTAAACGCCTTTGCGGGGGTAAATCTTGCGGTTGGCGGCGCCTTATTGGTATCGGCAATTTTTGCAGTTTACCGTCTCGCCAGACGCCAACCGGTCAGGTATGCCTTGGGCGGGGTCGGGGCGGTGCTGGTTGCAGCCGGGGTTGCCTACTTGACCGGACGCGCGGAAGGCTACTTCTTACCGGGGATTGTCACCGGCATCCTAACTGTTATTCTATGTCTGGTCAGTGTAATCATCAAACGCCCGTTGGTGGCTTTCACAAGTTACATCGCCCGCCGCTGGCCGCTGGAATGGTACTGGCACCTGAAAGTGCGCCCCGCTTACAGCGAAGTCACCCTAGCGTGGGGGGTATTCTTCGGGCTGCGCACATTTCTCCAATTCGAGCTTTTTCAAAACCAGGCTGTAAGTTCCCTGGGTATTTTCCAGATCCTAAGCGGTTGGCCGGCAACCATTCTTTTGCTGATTTTTAGTTACTTTTACGGATTGTGGCGCCTTAGCAACCTGAAGGGTCCCAGCGTCGAGGAATTCAAGCTTGGGAAAGAACCGCCCTGGGAGGGCCAGAAACGCGGCTTTTAGCTTTCTATTAATTCCTAATTAAATTTGCCAATAACCAGGCAGGCGTTCTGCCCTCCAAAACCAAAGCTGTTTGAGAGTGCTATCTTCACTTGTTCCCGTCGCATCCGGTTCGGTACGTAATCCAGGTCGCATTCCGGGTCGGCGGTTTCATTATTAATCGTCGGGTGCACCATTCCTTCCCGGATTGTTCGCACGCAAACAATCGCTTCCAGCGCACCGGAAGCTCCCATGGAATGCCCAAGCATGCTTTTAGTTGAACTGACCGGTATCCGGTAGGCTCTCTGCCCAAAAACAGCTTTTATCGCTTTCGTCTCAGTTAAATCATTCAACCTGGTTGATGTACCGTGGGCGTTAATGTAATCAACCTCATCGAGTGATATTCCAGCATCTTCCAGCGCCCAGCGCATCGCCTTCTGCGCCCCAAGACCCTCCTCATCCGGCGCGGTGATATTCTTGGCATCCGAAGAGGCAGCATGACCCAGCACTTCAGCGTATATCTGCGCACCTCTCTCGATGGCATTCTCCAGAGATTCGATCACCAGGATTCCCGCTCCTTCACCGAGTACAAACCCATCCCGGTTACCATCAAATGGTCTGCTGGCATGTTGGGGACTATCATTAAAACCCCTCGGCAAGGCGCGCATCGAATCAAATGCCGCAATGACCTCCTTGCGAATCATACCGTCAGCCCCTCCCGCAAACACCAGTTCCGCCTTCCGGTTCCTGATCATGTCAACACCGGCACCGACAGCCTGGGTGCCGCTTGCGCATGCGGTAACAATTGTAGCAAGGGGCCCGGTCGCGCCCATTTCCACGCTGATATAATGCCCAGGTATATTTGGAAGACCGTTGACAAAAACGGTCGGCATTGGCTTTTTCCCATTTATGAGGTATTCGTAGGACATATCCACCAGCAGTTCAAAGCCTGCATTTGCTGTCCCAATCACCACACCAACCCGGTCTCCATTTTGCCCGACTTTTTCCTTCGTCAACCCGCAATCCTGCTGTGCCATCCTGGCTGCTATCAAAGCCAGTTGGGTAGCGCGCGACATCCGGCGGGCATCCCGTGGTGAAAAATAATCCTTTGGGTCAAAATCAACCTCCCCAGCGATTTGAACCTCAAGATCTGATGGATCAAAATGGGTGATACGGCGGATTCCCGATTTGGCCGCAAGCAAACCCGCCCATAACTGGTTAATCTCCCCAAGCGGGGTAATTGCCCCCATACCGGTGATCACAACCCGCCGGATACCATTCCGGTTAATTTCCATACCAGCTATCTCCTTTCGTATACTGCTGTCCATGCGGGTGCCCGCCTTGGCGCTGGTTTTTTTCCATAGAAAAGATCGTCCAGCCTCAACGCCGCCCGCCGGAATGCACCTGAGCGCGAGATCCCACTCCGGACCAAATTGTGGCTGAAGGAATCTGGATGGGAATACGGACAGACCGCCATGCACCTAGCGCAGTCAGTTCCGATTACATTCCAGTACAGGAAGCATGAATCTGAATCGATCTGCCAGCGCAGGGCGCCGTTGGTTTCGCGCCTGCCGCCGTGTGGGATTGACTGGCTTGGGCAGTTGTCGGCGCATTTCTTACAGATTGTGCAAAAATCGATAATCGACATATCCGGCTGGTAATCATCCGGGAGCAGTTCCAGCGCAGTTGTCACCACACCGACCCGGACTCTGGATCCCTGACGAGGAGTCATCAGGATGCCCATCCGCCCGATCTCGCCCAGTCCGGAATCACGCCCGACCAGCGGAGCGATCACGCGGTAGTTTCCATCGATATGCGCCCGGGCTGGATAGCCCAAATGCCTGATCGCCGCTGCGAGCTGGACCGCGATCCGGGCAGCTTCAACATATTGGCGCCCGGACTCCATCACCACTGGCGGTCCCGGACTGGCGCCCACCATGTTAAGGTCCATCTCAACCGTGAAGGCGATCCCGTATTTGTGTTCAATCCGAATTGGATCGCCGTATATCCCGGTACCGCGTCCAATATGGGAATAATAGTGGTACGGCTTTAACTCACAGATTCCAACTTCCAATGCGCCGTAATAAATCGCCAGGCTTTTTAAAAAATTAGTCATCTCTTCGATTGGCAGACTGTATTTGGTGTCGGAAACCGGACCATCCACGGATTCGCGCAGCCCATCCGTTAGGCTGAAACTCCCCTCCGAAGAGGCGAACAGGTAGGGGTTTGCCAGTTTCGATCTTAGTGAAAGCAGCCCGGGTTTCGACCTGAAGCGGTCATCCACAGTTTTGTTTTCCGGGCGGGCAACATAGTAGGATTCATATTCCGGGCTGCCCGGTTGCAGGCGGGCACGGGCGAATGGTATATCGCGCTCGTCCACCCGGTGTGCCGGGGTTTCCATGGAAGGTGTGATTTTCCCAATGGGCAGTAACAGAAGGGCAGCCGAGGATATGCCCAGAAACAACAGCATGCAGAGAAAAACCACCTGAAAAAGCTCTGGGGAAAGCAGCACAATTGCAAACAGCACCGCAGCCGATACGGCAAGGGTGAAAGAAACCCGCCTCGCCCGTTTTTCTCCCTCTTTCCATGAAATAAACCCAAATACAGCAAAAATCAGAAAAGTGAGAAATCCAGTTAAAAAAAGAATGCTGGGCAGCAAATCTGTCATGATGAAGAAACCTGTTACGGATCGCAGGTGTCAGATCCATTGTTGAACGTTTTCAGTCTTCTATTTGGATTATATCCCACCAAATTTGATGTCGTACACAAATTAAATATTATGATTCTGAATATTCTAACCTTCACAATTGGGGTTGATGTAAGTAAAATAAAACCGGTTTCTAATTTTCCATTCATCTTTAGATATTATCAGGTATTAGTCGGGTACAAGTACTTTATAAATTGTTTCGTTCCACTGTGGAGGAAATCACAATGCCGCAAGAAGAGTATCTGCCGCCCATACTTGTAATCCAGCAGGGACCGGATGTCGGTAAATCATTCAGCCTGAATAAGGATATCATCACCATCGGAAGCACCGGGGAAAACGATATTGTCATCAACGACCCGGATGTCTCCCAGCACCATGCGTTGATTTCGAAGAGCGAGGGAGATTGGGTTATCGAAGACCTGGGCTCTAAAAGCGGTGTGTGGGTGAACGCCAGACGGGTGAAACAGCCGGTCTATCTTCGCCAGGGAACGCGCATAAATTTGGGACCAAATGTTATGCTGACTGCCCAGGGCGAGGCGCTGGGAATAGCATCAGCAAAAAAATCTGGTGGATGCGCTCGACCTACCCTATTTGGATTAATTGGAATTGTACTCTTAGCTATTATATTGCTAGCTGGTACTGTTATTGTTGGTTATTTCTACTTATACCCTCAATATTCCAAGGCACCTGATTTTAATGAACTGCTTCCCAACTCGGGGCCAGCAGTAACTATTATTGAACCTTCTCCAGGTGAAGAATTCCCTATTAAAAGTTCATTTCTTGTATTTGTATCTGCTCGTGATGAAAAAGGCATCTCTCGTATTGATCTTTGGGTGGACGATCAGATTGCTGTCTCACAATCCAGTCCTACCCCTGAAGGTACGAATCCATTGAGCCTTGTTCATGAAATGGTAACAGAAAAAACCGGCTCATATGTGTTGGTGGCCCATGCTTATAACAATGAGGGCGATATGGGAGCCTCGCAGGCTATTGTTATAACTGTTACCGATCAACAAGGGGATACAGATCCAGCCAAATACATTGCCGAGGATGGCGATACGATCGATAGTGTTGCACAAAAAACCAACAAGTCGGCTTCCGATATCCAACAAGCAAATCCGGGTATAAAGAATAAATTAAAACCAGGGCAAAACGTAAATATACCCAACCCACCCCACCCGCCACTGCCCACACCCCCACCAAGTTCCGGAAGTGGCATTGGCTACCTTCCCGGCATAAAACCAGCCAATATACCCGGTGCAGCCAAAATGCTTCCCGGCTTTAATCCAGTTGATAACACTGCAGTAATGCCTGCAATTATTTTGCCGAAAAAAGATACAGTGATTGGCAACATTGTTATACCGGTTAACCCACCAGAATCACTTAAAGCGGATATCAAAGATTGTAAGGTCACATTAAGTTGGTTGGACAAAGCG
>JBJYWI010000047.1:0-2748 GCA_046259385.1 Anaerolineales bacterium | reverse complement strand
GAGATTGTAGTACCCTCATATTTGGAAACTAATACACAACGGTCTGAAGACAGCCATAATTCCGGCATTTGGTTTGGAGGAACAGCTCCCATCCTGGTAACTCGCTGCTGAATATTTTCGTCCAGTTCTAATAATCGGTTGCGTAATTCCTCACCTTGTTCGCCATCACCAACTATTTTCAGGTGAAAATCCACCTTGGACCTGGTTAATTCCTGAACAAGTTTCACTAAATCAAACACCCGTTTCTGGCGTTCTACTAATCGCCCTGCATAAAGAAGCTGGAGCGGTCTGCCAGAGGCCGAATAAGTATGTTCAAATTGACCTGGAACATTCACCCCATAAGGGAGAATTGCTATATCATTTTTTCTGTGAGGCATAAGTTTCTCTAGATTCCTGGCAGCTTCCTGACTAACCGCAATAAAATAATGAATGATTGGCTCATAATATTGCAGCAAGGCGTAGTAGAAGGATTCATCCGTATGGCAAATTCCGACGACACGAAAATCTTCTGCTTCATGAATAGACATTGAGGCACAAGCGGCATATGGCGCGACATCATAATTGGGGATGATAATACCAGGTAGGGACTCGTAATATTGCGGAATACAACGCAAAAGGTCCTGCGCTTGTGGTGTAGGATGGCAATCAGTATCTATTTGAACCACGTTCTTTGGTATGGAGATATCTAAAGGGACACCAAAATCCGGGTGTTTGATTAATGCAGTAGGTATATTTCGGTTTGCTAATCGCCGGCACATTTCAATCGACCAGGTAGTTACACCCCCTAAAATTAAACCGCAAGGCAAAACAAAAGCCACTTTTTTATCTAAAGCGTGGGATGTACGGTGAGGAATACCATTTGTGAATTGATAAACCCCCTCGGATAGTTGGGGATCCAATTGCAGTGAGTAATTATTATTTACTAATTTATTGTTATTGGTGTTATTTCCCAGTTGATTTTGATTTTCTCCACCCACTTCATGGTTATTTTGCCTGAAACTTTCGATCAATCGTTCCCCAAATTCCCTGAGTGGATAGAAATGTCTGCCTATGCGTAATGATATAGAACCATCAAGTATTTCTATGGCTTGATCTTTAAGGTTAATTTGTTCCTGGTAAAATCCAATCTCGGAATTTTTCTGGCTTATTTGTCTTTGTAAGTCTGAGTTAACACTATTCTCCCGCTCAAGTTTTTCTTCAAGATTTTGGATATGATTATTTCGGTCTGAAAGTTCTTGCTGGAGTCGGCCGATTTGCCTTATTTTAGCGGCAATATCTTGTTCCAGTTCTTTGGTACTCGATCTCTCCCTTGCAACCTGCCGTTCCAGTTCGGAAATACTCGTATCCCTGACCTTGATTACTTGGGTCAAGCGAGTTTCATAATCCGCAGCCTCTTGATTCAATTTAGAAATGTGGTTCTTCTGATCTAAAAGCTGCTGCTTAAGGTTATCAACCGTCTCATTGTGAATGTTGATTTTCTGTAATAGTTCCTCAAGTTGTGCTTCCTTATCGACAATCTGCTGCTCTAAACCGGCAATGAGGGTTTCTTTGTCAACAATTCCATGATTAAGATTTTCGACAATAATTTCGTAGTCTGAAACATGTTGCCGCAGGGTTTCAAGTTGAGTCTCTTTGTCGTTTAGCTGTTGCTCCAGACCATTGATTTCTGATTGTAAAGTTCGCACCTGAGCCGAGCGAGCAACGGAAACAAAGGCTTTCTGGGTTTCGAGGTAAATTTCTGGGGCAAGTTTTGCCAACACCAGTGAGAACAACTGGTCGCGCTCATGTTTTTTCAGCAGATCATAACTGGCTAAATTTGCAGCGACCTCTGCCAGGTCAACGAAACTTTCATCAGACTGCAACTGCTCAGGTTTATCACCTGGTAGGTCGGCCGCTGCTTCTAATGCCTGGAAAAGATGCATTGCTTGCGGAATGAGCGTTGTTAATAGAGAAGTTGTCTCCTCTGAGAAATTTATTTGCTTGAGTTCAGTTGGATGAAATTGCACCTTGTTCCCGTTTTCTTGCAAGGGCAGTGCCAATTTTTGGGCAACAAGAGAAACATATGTATCAATGTCTGAAGTAATCGCAGATGTCCGGCCAAGGAAGCAAATGTCGGGATGTTGGCGATAGAACTTTATTATTGATTGGTTATGAACTTGCCAGGAATTCAGACCAATATGGAAATCTTCCAAGACCTCGTAGTGGCCGCGTCTCATCAAAGATAAAACTACCTCGACCGGATGGCGGTATACAAGGACAAAACGGGACTGATCAGGCAGCAGCTCATACCAAAAGTCAAGGAACAATGATGTTCGCGGCTCCTTCCAACCCCAAAAGGGATGGTTGCTTCGCTGGGCAATAAGCGCCTTTGCTTGTTCAATGTCAGTTGGTTGTATTTCTCCGATATCTACAGCGGATTGGACAAACATCGTATGCCCTAACCGCTTCAACAGGTCTTCGTGGAAATGAAAAAAATCAACGTCTTCAAAATGTCCACGTATGTTTCCCCTTGCAGGACCAAGCAATTCATCGCCAATATTTAATCCAGCTTCTTGCAGGACGTTGGCAATAAAAGATGTCGCCGAACGATGCATCCCGGTGATAATGACGGTTTTTTGTTCTTGAGACATCTGAAAAAAATTCTCCCCACGGTTACTGCGCGTTTTAGAAATTTATTCTAGTTTTCTTGCAAAGCGCGATGATAGAATGCTTCAAGCTTGACCACGTGGTCTTCCATTGTTTCACTTT
>JBJYWI010000046.1:0-2378 GCA_046259385.1 Anaerolineales bacterium | reverse complement strand
CAGAAATGGCTCCAAGAACGTTGAAAGTGCCTGTTTCCTACCTTGTGGAGTTGCTTGCTGCAGTTCCCAGCGTTATTTATGGTCTTTGGGGACTTTTCGTGTTGCGTTTCTGGGTTATGGATCTCATTGAGAAACCTTTGTCCGCCTATTTGGGGTGGATTCCAGCATTCAGCGGAACTCCTTATGGTCTTGATGTGTTAACGGCAGGAATCATCTTGGCAATTATGATAATACCCACGGTCTCATCAGTCTCTAGAGAGGTAATCCAAGCAGTTCCCAACTCAATAAGAGAAGGCGCCTACAGCATAGGCGCAACCAAATGGGAAGTAATTCGGCACTGGGTATTGAGCTACGGGCGCTCCGGAATTTTCGGGGCAGTGATTTTGGGACTGGGTAGAGCCGTAGGCGAAACAATGGCAGTTACTATGGTAATAGGAAACGCAATAGGTCCTAACGCTGTTCCTACATCTCTTATTGAACCTGGTCAGACGATGGCTTCTCTAATTGCGAATGGTTATTTGGAGGCGTCACCAGCATCTCTTGAGTTGCCTGCTTATCTCGCAGTTGGTTTTACTCTGCTTTTGCTAGGTTTTTTCATAAATGTAATAGCTCATGTTATGATGACGCGTGTGCTGAAAATTAAGGGGGGCGCTGTGGAGTAAATGGATAATTATGCTTTTAGAAAGTTTAAGAACACGCTTTTTTTGGCGCTCTGTTCGATATGTATTATTATTGCCCTAATACCTTTGATTAGTATTATTATCGAAGTAGTTGTAAGGGGCGCTCCGCAAATAAACCTTGAATTCTTGGTTACCTCCGGAAATGGGATTGGCCCTGCAATACAGGGTACTTTAATTTTGATGGGGTTGACTAGCCTTATCGGCATGCCGCTTGGCATTGTATCCGGTATCTATCTTGCCGAGTACGGTTACAACCGTTATGCAAGTTGGATGCGTACGTTCAATGACTTGCTAACAGAATTTCCATCAATAGTGGTTGGAATAACTGTCTCTGTCATCGTGGTGATCAACATACTAGGAAGTTTCTCCGCTATAGCAGGAGCTATTGCTCTTTCTTTCATGCTTATTCCTATAGTGGCTAGAACCACCGAAGAATCTTTAAAACTGGTTCCCAACTCGGTTCGTGAAGCCTCGATGGCGTTAGGTGTGCATAGATGGAAAACTATCCTCATGATTGTTTTACCTGCTGGGAAATCAGGTTTGATCACGGGGGCTCTTCTTGCAGTGGCTAGAATTGCAGGGGAAACAGCGCCTCTAATAATGACAGTTTTGGGTAGTCGACACTTTTTCCAAGGATTTGGCGAACCTATGGCTGCCCTCCCTATAACGATTTGGAGAAGTGCTCTTCAGCCTTCTCCAACTGTTCAAGCTCAAGGATGGGGTGCAGCTTTAGTGTTGATTCTAATAGTGCTAAGCCTCAATATTGGCGTTAGGTTAGCTAGCAGAGGTCGGTTACAAAAATGAGGATACTTAGAAAAAAAGACTCCAATGACGAAGCTGAGAAAATACCAATTGAGGAGCCTGTATTGACTGACAAGAAAATGCAAAGCATTGATTTGAATGCTTGGTTTGGTCCAAAACACGTTTTGAAAGACATAAATTTCGCGGTTAAAGCTAACTCTGTCACCGCTATAATAGGTCCTTCTGGGTGTGGAAAATCAACATTAATTCGATGTTTTAATAGGATGCATGAGCTAGTTCCTTCTGCTAAGATGTCAGGTAAAATACTTCTTGATGGAAGAGATATTTATGCTAATGATATTGACCCCGCGTTAATTCGCAGGAGAGTTGGCATGGTTTTTCAGAAACCAAATCCGTTCCCTACGATGTCCATTTATGATAATGTGGCAGCTGGATTAAGGTTAACGGGAACGAAAAAAGGGAAAAACCTTGACGAAATAGTAAAAAGAAGTCTCGAGCAAGCAACCTTGTGGGATGAAATAAAAGACGACCTTAAAAAGTCTGGAACAAGCATTTCAGGAGGTCAGCAGCAACGACTGTGCATTGCTCGAGCGATTGCACTACAGCCTGAAGTTATTCTAATGGATGAACCTTGTTCAGCCCTTGATCCCATAGCCACAGCTAAAATTGAGGAACTAATAGTGTCCCTTAAGCGCGACTACACCGTAGTAATTGTCACACATAACATGCAGCAGGCTGCGCGTGTCTCTGACTCAACAGCCTTTTTGTATCTGGGGGAACTTGTGGAATATGGTGACACCCAGGGTATATTTGAGAATCCCAAGAATGAATTAACAGAGAAATATATTACTGGAGAATTTGGTTAGGTGAAATAGAAATGAAAAGACTAATTGATGCTGGATTAGAACAGTTAGCAAGCATGCTGTTTCACATGGG
>JBJYWI010000045.1:879-2668 GCA_046259385.1 Anaerolineales bacterium | reverse complement strand
GCATCCAGCGACCATAGCGGAATAGCCGATGATAAAGTCTGGGAAGCCCCTTTTCGATGGGCATGCGAGCCAGCCACCCATCTGAGATGATCCACCCTACTAAAAGTGCGACCTCCACCAGCAGCAAACCCGCCAAAACGATCAGCCAGAAATTATCAAAAGAGAAGCGCTTTTCTGGAACCAAGGGAGCAAAATCCAACTCTAAATCTTTGGGCAATTCAGGTAAAGCTTCTGGAGGGCGTTCGATCGCAGGACGCCCACCGGTAGGCTCGAACTGGATCCAGCCGTACTCAGGAAAATAGATTTCAGGCCAGGCGTGGGCCTGGTCAGCGGTGATGATATAAGCCCCCAGCGATTCATCATAGTTTTCACCAATGTACCCAACCACATAGCGAGCTGGCATACCAGCCGCCCTGGCTAACACAACCATAGCACTGGCGTAGTAATCGCAATAACCCTCCTGCAGCGTGAAAAGGAAATACTCGACAATATCAGCACCTGCCGGACCAGTCGAAACGTTCAGGGTATAAGGGTACTGGCGCAAATAATTCTCGATCGCTACAGCGCGGTCATATGGGTTGGTCTGTGTGGCGGTCAGATCGCGCGCCAGGGTCAGCACGCTATCAGGAAGCGACTCTGGCAGACTGATATAACGCTCAATGATCCAGCCAGGATAAATCTGCCCAGCACTGCGCAATTCTTGGACACTGTGGATCTGTACCAACGAATCGGCCCGGTAAGTTTCTCCATCCACGGTACCACCAAACATATCGAAGGCACCCAACTGTTCACTTTGAATACGCCAATCGATCCTAAAATCCTGATCAACGCTGAGAGGAGTGCCTAGGGTATACAGAATACTGCTTCCACCATCAACAAACTGTACATCCTGGCGGACAAAACGGGCATTTTCATAAGCGGATATGACGATATCTCCCGGGTTATAAAATTCTGATCGAGTATCACGCGAGGCCCAACCCGAACCAAGATAACGATCGTAGACCAAGCTTCGCAAATAAAGTGGAGAAAGCACTTCGTCCAATTGGTCTTCGGGGATGCCGCTTTTGGAAGGATCCATCCGCACGACCATCACAACCTGTTCTGACAGCTTGGCACTTGAACGAATGAGATGCTCATTCGGCAAACCGCCTTCGCGCAACAGATCGAGAATATCGGCTTCCCCAATCTCTCTCCGACCTTGGATTCCTAAAGATTGCGCCAGTTCTCTGTCAGCAGGGTCAGTACCGGTTATCCTCCGGGCGAATTCGGCAATATAGTCAAGCGATATGGAAGGTGTCAGCAGCGATAAAACCACCAGGCAGATCGCTATCAAGCTTGCGATAGAGAATAACCTGATAGGGATCTTTTCTATAAAGGGAATCTGCTCGCGCAGCCAGCGGCGTTGATAGATATCATGATTAATAAAAGCCATCAAAACAATGGCAGCACCAAACATAAAAGCCAGGTTGTAATTCGTCTCTCCACCCAGCGCTAATGCCAGCGCGACCAGTGAGATCGAAGGGATCAATGCGATCAAAGGCTGTTTTCTGCGAAAGATAAACCACATCGCCCAGGTTGCCGCTCCCCATATTAACAATCCCCACAAGACGGTTATTGCAACCGGATCAAAATAGGGCACACCTGCCAGGATTGCCAACCCCCATCCCCACAGGCGATCAGCCAGCCCGCTGATGTTTTTCCAGGTATTCGCGATACCCAACTGCAAAGCACTCAGATCCGCAGGCTGCGCGTCTTGGAACAGATTGTCTATCATCTGTGCTAATACTTC
>JBJYWI010000045.1:0-869 GCA_046259385.1 Anaerolineales bacterium | reverse complement strand
CAAAAACGCGCTGGAAAGCGGTTCCTAAACGTCCCACCCTGAGCATGGTTATCCCCGCACCAATCAATCCGCTCAGAATTGCTACCAACCAGCCAGGCAGTTTGGAGCGGGCCAGCAGATAACCAACCACAATGCTGCCAACCAGTAAAAATACAATCAGATCGTTTTCTAAGCCTCGGATCGAAGACTGCAGCAGGGAACCCATCAGATAGAAGAAAAGCAAGATGGTGCCCCAGGTTCGCATTAGCCAACCAGCTTTTTGTTTACGAATCGTCCATGGATCCCTGGGATTACTGCGTATGCGCGTTTGTTCAATCATCCAACCCAAACCGCGCGGGCGTTTATTTGGCGTATCCAATAAATCCGCGATGACGGTGTAATGAGCTATACCCAGTTTGCGCAGACGCTTGCGAAAAGGCTCGATTTCCCCCGACCCACCAAAGGAGATTGGATCCATAATCAACACCGTTGTAACAATACCGCTGCGCTTGAGCAGTTCCACTGCATCAATCCAACTTGAGGTCAGGTTGGCAGTGATGATAACCAAGCTGGAATTTTGTTCAAGCGAGCTACGCAAACGGGGTAAAATCTGGTCGAGGGAAGGGCCACCCGGGTGGATTGCTGCGAGCGATCGCAGAATCGTCCAGAGATGCGCGTTGCCAATATCGGGTGGGTGCCAAACCAGATCATCACCATAACTTACCAGGCCGACATGCACATTGCGCTGAATAGCGCGGTTCGCCAGAGACGCAGCTAAAATTACGCCATGCTCAACGGTTGAGCGAGCACCTTCACCAAACTGGGCTGCAGGGTCCATATCGAGCAGTACCCACCAATCGCTGGATGGTTCATTATCAAAGAGATGAACA
>JBJYWI010000044.1:0-3075 GCA_046259385.1 Anaerolineales bacterium | reverse complement strand
TTCGCTTATCGCGCGTGTCCATCCCGAATCTTCAGGATTTGCGGCGATTCGATGGCCGTGACGAACCTTCTCTGCTTGATCTGCATCCAATTCAACTGACGGCCAGTCAGCCAGAGCTTCTGCTGCTGGGATTAAAAACTTGTACCAATCCCCCGCATCAAACGCATCCTGCAGTCGTCTTAAAGGAACAGCATCCCTGAGGGTAAAACGGCCGCTTTTTGTTCTGCGCAGTCCAACAAGATAAGCACCAGTTCCCAAAGCATTACCCAAGTCATTGGTTAATGATCGGACGTATGTACCTGAAGAGCAATAAACATCGATAACGGCTTCAGGTGGAGCCCATTCCAATACATCAAGACTATAAACGTTAATTTTTCTTGGCTGGAGTTCCACTTCCTCCCCTTTTCGTGCCAATTCATAGGCTTTTTTACCTTTAACTTTTACGGCCGAATATGGCGGTGGGAGTTGTTCAATTTCACCCACAAAGGTTTGTAGTATTTCATTGAATTGTTCTTCGTTTATATCCTCAATTGGACTTTGAGATGTTATCTGCCCTTCTGCATCATAAGTATCGGTAGAGCCTCCCATTTTTATCGTTGCCTGGTAGCGCTTATCAGACGCCGAAACATACTCGCTCAGCCGAACTGCTGGACCGATTAAGATAACCAAAACACCAGACGCTCTGGGATCTAGAGTTCCTGTATGGCCAGCTCGACGAATTCCAGTGCCTTTTCGCATAATTTGCACAACATCGTGTGAGGTCATTCCAACCGGCTTATCCACTACCAGAACCCCAGACACTACATTTTTCATATTATCCTTATTATCAATTTCGTTTCCCATAGATTTCACCCCATCTTTTTAATTAATAGATTTTATCCATACCTACAATGGAACCCAAATTCTCATTTATCTAGGTTTGTGTAAATCAAGTTGTCAATATTTCTTCCTTTTTGAAACTGCCTAAAAGTTCACGTGTTTCGTCAAGTACAATTCTGGTGATCTCTTGCATCTCCCCGTATACTTCCGCCCCAGCAGCTGCAGCATGCCCACCTCCCCCAAATTTCATCGCCACTTCTGAGATATCGTAACCTGGTTGTGCCCGCCAGCTAATCTTAACTTTTCCTGCTGGTTGTTCAACAAAGATTATCGATATCACCGCTCCTTCAATTGATGATAGTATGTTTATCAAGTCAGCATCATCTTTTCCGGAGTAATTTACCGCCTTTCTATCTGCGATCATCAGGGTTGTCCAAACAATGCGGTCATCCATTACCAATTTTTCCAGCCCTTTTCCCCAGAATCTTGCCGATTGAACTGATCTGCTCACCAATGATTTGTAATAGATTTCATGCAAATCTGCCCCTAATTCCATTAATTCAGCACCAACTCGAAGCGCTCTCGGTGTCACATTCGGCGTTCGAAAACCAAGCGTATCTGTTATAAGACCCATGATTAAGGCATTGGTGATTTCCCTTGTAAAGAATAGGTCTGTTTTTTTGATTAACTGATAGACAATTTCACTAGTGGAAACCGCAGTATTTATTACGATATTAATCCTTGCAAAATTGTCATTCGTTTTATGGTGGTCTATATTCAGATCAATCTTTTTAAAATCATCTAGTACATCAGCTGTTCTGTTAATATCAGAGCAATCCAACACGATGATGAAATCAAAATACCCTTTTGGTGATTTCTGAATATGTTCGCTGCCATCCAGGAAACGCATATTTACGGGAACTCCATCCGGACAAATCATTTCAATGCTTTTGTTTGCATTGCGCAATGCCAGACCTAAACCTAAAAGAGAGCCAATCGCATCACCATCTGGGCGTTCGTGGGTGACAAGCAGTACCCGATCTGCATCCTGGAACTGTTGGTAGATAGATTGAGCGATATGATCATCAATCATTTTCATAACCTTCCACCTCATTGGGCGTCAAATTTGTACCGCCTTCTGTACTCTCTCTGGTGTGGTCTTCTGACTGGTTATTTTTTTTTAGTGATGAAATTAGCTTCTCAATCCGTTCAGCTTGTTCAAAAGTAGGATCCCAGTGAAATCGCAGCCTTGGAAATGAACGCAGATTTATCCTGGAAGCCAATTCAGTTCTCAAGTAACCTCTGGCACTTTCAAATCCTTGTAGGATTTCATCTAATCTGCTTGTCCCATCGAGAGCAGAGAAGAAAATATCTGCATATGCCAACTCTTTATCTACTTTCACATCTGTTACCGAAATATTCGTCAATCGCGGATCTGCCACCCGTTGAAGAAGAATTTCTGATAATTCCTCTTGGATTCGAACTCCAATCCGATTTGCTCTGGCTCTTGATACCACTTTATACTCTAGAAATTTCTCTTATCTAGGTTAGAATGTAACCTGTTCTAATACATAACTCTCGAGTATATCGCCTTCTCGATAATCCTGGAAATCTTTCAAAGCAATGCCGCATTCAAATCCGGCACGGATCTCACGAACATCATCCTGGTGATGTTTCAATGATTGCATTTCCCCTTCAAAAACCGTAACACTGTCTCTTACAACCCGCATTTTCGCGTTTCTGCGGATTTCACCTTCCAAAACATAACAACCTGCGATGAAACCAACTTTTGTAATTCTAAAGATTTCTCTGATTTCAGCGCGGCCAATCACCTTTTCTGAAAATTCAGGTTCAAGCATACCCTGCAAGGCTTTTTCAATATCCTCTGTCAGGCGATAAATAATCTCGTAAAGCCGGATAGAAACGCCTTCATCTTCCGCCAATCTCCTTGCAGCGGTGTCTGCTTGGACATTAAACCCAATCACTATGGCTTTCGATGCAACAGCCAGCATCACATCATTTTCTCCGATATTTCCGGTTTCTGCGTGCAGAATATTCACTTTGATATCACCCACATTCATATCATTCAAGGAGGAGAGTATCGGTTCGAGAGATCCCTGAACGTCAGCTTTTATGATTAACCTTAATTCCTGCAGCTCTCCTGCCTGAACTTGGTCAAAAAATTGTTCCAGCGTGACCGCGCTTCTTTGATTAGCAACTTTTGTTTTCGAAGAATCCATCCGCTGCTGGACAATC
>JBJYWI010000043.1:0-7476 GCA_046259385.1 Anaerolineales bacterium | reverse complement strand
TTTGGAGCGACACCCAAACCAGTACTGGAAGTCTATCAAAGCTGGCAGAAAAACCTTGAGCGCCAGCCGGTGGAGTTCTTCGTCAGGGAAATGCTGGGTGCATTGAAAACGGCGCGCCAAACCCTTGGGGATTACCTGAAAGCAGACCCGGACGACTTGGTTTACATCCCCAATGCGACTTACGGCGTTAACATCCTCGCCCGTTCACTGGAGTTGAAACAGGGCGACGAGATTCTAACCACAGACCATGAGTACGGCGCCTGCGAGAATGCCTGGGAGTTTGTCACAAGGAAGACCGGCGCGAAATTGGTCAGGCAGCCAATTCCGCTGCCGTTGTCTTCACCTGGGGAGATCGCAGAACAAATCTGGGAAGGAGTGACATCCAGGACCAGGGTGATATTCATCAGCCATATCTCCTCCCCAACAGCAATGAGGCTTCCGGTGGATCTCATCTGCAAGGAAGCGCGTAATGCAGGGATACTGACCGTAATCGACGGGGCACACGCGCCCGGGCAAATACCGGTTGATATCGGAGCAATTGCCCCGGATTTCTACACCGGCAACTGCCACAAATGGATGCTTAGCCCGAAGGGAGCCGGATTTTTATACACCCGGAGCGAGCTGCAGCATATGGTCGATCCGCTGGTAGTGAGCTGGGGGTGGGGTGAGAATTCGCCCTTCCAATCAGGCTCTAGATACCTGGATAATTTTGAGTGGTCAGGCACCAATGACCCATCTGCATACCTGTCCGTTCCAGCCGCGATCCGGTTCCAGGAAGAGCACAACTGGCCGGAAATTCAGAGCAGGTGCCAGGAAATCCTTGCAGACGGGGTAATGAGAATCGAGGAATTGACTGGTCTGGATTCTGCATACAGCCACCTGGCGGAGCCTTTCGCGCAGATGGCGGTTGTGCGATTGCCTCACCTGCGGAGCACTGAGAAATTTCAGGATGCGCTCCTGCAGCGATACAGAATCGAAGTCCCCTGCATCGAATGGAACCGGCAGCACTTCCTGCGGATATCCATTCAGGGATATAACTCCCGGGAAGACATGGAGGCGCTGGTTGAGGCTTTGAGGGAGTTGCTGCCGGAATATACTGCTTAAGTTAATGTTCACCTAATGCATGTCCCAAGCTGAAACAAATTAGCAAGTTTTTACATCAAACAAACAATCCTGCCTGGCAGTTGTTATACACCTTCTCAAATATCTCAATTGCAATTAATAGACAGAACCTTCCTTACACAGAGAGCCTGATAGTTTGGGTGTTACTCACAAAATAGGCGTCGTTCCCCTATCCCTTTAAGGAGCAATTCGTTTGAAGATGCTTCGCGGCATGCATGCTGTGTGTTTCATACTTTTTGGCGGGGAGAAAATATCACTCGTAAGTCAGCGACTGGCGCACATTCACCTGGGCTGCACGGTAAGCAGGGATGATAGAAGCCAGGATCGAAACGAGAATAACAACACCCAGCCAGATCAATACCGCGCTGTAATTGAAACGGTAGACAAGTTCAGTGTTAAATATAGTCTCTCCCAGCGCAGCCGCCATCCACGGTGTCGCCAATAATGAGATGGGAACCGCAACCATCCAGCTCAACACCCCCTGAACCAGTCCTTCAAGCACAAACATGCCCAGAATCGTGCCGGAAAGCGCTCCTAATGCGCGCATGACACCGATCTCCCTGGTGCGTTCGATCACTCCGATCGACAGGGCACCCATCAGCCCAATGCCGCCCACCACCGCCATGATGACCGCCAGGAATAGAATCATCGCTACCACAATATTGTAGCCGCTCTCGATAATCCGCCTTGTATCAGGCATTGTTTCACGCAGGTCAGCAGGCATATTCTTTTCCCGCAGCAAATCTTCCAGGTCGGCGACAGTCCGGTCGATCGCTGTTTCTCCCCGCTCACGGGTGCGCACCAGCAGCATATTGGCGTGCCCATGCTTTTTGCTGGCATCAAAGACAGCTTCCAGAGGCGCATAGATAACGTCATAATTAAATTCCGATCCGAACATCATGAAAGTGCGGTAAATCCCGACAACCATCCAATTTTCTTCACCCAAATCCCCCATATCCAGAGTGAGCGTATCGCCGACTTGGATGCCCTCATCCTCGGCGGTATCAGCGTTCATCACGACCGCACGCTGGTCTCCAGGCATCAGCCAGCGCCCTTCCACAACCATCGGTTTTATCATTGGATTTTCAACGGGAATGCCCTGAAGCTGCGAGCCCATCCCGGCGTCCAGTCTGCGCTGACCACCATGCAAAATGGTCGCCGGCAGTGCTAACCACATGCCGGTATCCTGCACGTTGTCCAACCTGCTGGCCGCCTCAGTAATCCTGTCTATACGCATCAGCTGATCGAAATAAAGGATAAAGTCGTGTTCGCGCCTCTCGAATTCGACATCCAAAGTTCGCTTCATCGAGCTTGACAATCCCATTACCATCAGAAACATCACCCCGGATATAACAAGTACAAGCTGGGTCAGCACCAGGCGCCATTTACGGCGGAAGGTATTTGTGATGGCGATAATTGTGGATGGTCGCAGCATCCCCTGACCAACCCGCTCGATAAAGCGGTCCATCAACCCAGCGCTGTAATCACCTCCAACGCCGTAGGACGCGATCGCTTCTCGTACAGTGATTGCAGCCCCGCTCAGAACTGGCACAAGAGCAGCGATTAAGGGAACCGCAAGTGCAGCAAATACCTGAAACAACAGCGCATTGCCGCCTGTGAGAAAACGTTCGTATTCAATGTTGTACATCCCGAGCATCCAGCGGCTCATTTGAAATGAAGCCCACGAACCAAGTGGCAGGGCTACAAAAAGCGCCAGCAGACCTAGAATAAAGACTCCTACCAGGTAAACCCTGATGATCGTGTTGCGGCTGCCGCCAATTGCCTTAATGATCCCAATCTGATTGGTCTGCTGGGTGATCACGGCTGTGAAAGTGTTAAGCACCAGCACAACTGAGAGCAGCATGGAGAGCACCGCCAGCACCTGCAGCACAAGCACGGTGCCGTCGATGAATGCCCGACCCCAGTGTGTTTCTGGATCCTGATATAAAGTCGCTGAAACGCTGATACCCTGCTTTGCCAGCTCCCTCTTTATGTCCGAAGCCACTTCGCGCACATGCTGGGGGCTGTAAGGTTCTACCTGGAACTTAAGCTCGTTGAATCTTCCGGGAGGAATACCGAAACTTTCCATTACCTGTTCCCCGCTGAAGAAAAACGCCAGATCCCACATCGCAGGAGGCGGCACAAAAGGGTGGCGGATCAACCCGCTTATGGGGTACAGGTGCTCCTTATCATCAGCCTCGATGATAACCTGATCGCCAATGCCGATTCCGTAATAAGGGCTGTGCATTCTTTCTATGCTAAGGTTTTTTTCCTCGGGCCAGCTTCCTCCCTTGAGCTGGATGACATCGAAGTCCTGGTCGCTGTAATCTGCCCGCATCACCAGGTTTCCCTGGCGCCAGTCTTCCTCGGCTTTTACCTTGTAGCGGATCTCCAGTTCATTAAGCGGTTCAATCTCCAGAACGCCGGGGATCTTTTTCAGGTTCAGGATCGTATCGCGGTCTACCGGCTGACCAAGCATCATGGTTGCATGCGAAGGCGAGGTGCTGCGGTGGGAGGCGTCCATGGTCGGGATGAGTTGTTCGATCAGCCCAAAAGTGGTGCCAACCGCAAAAACGCCCGCAGCGATACTCAACACAACCAGCAAAGTGCGTAGTTTATTCTGCCACAGGTCAAACCAGACTTTCTTCCAGATTACTGACATGCTCAGATTTTTCTCAAATTACCATCTTGAGGTTTGCTCCCCGGGATCAAAGACAGGAAAACCGGATCGCCTTTAAACCGTTCCAGTTTGCTAAATCCATCGCGCAATTCTATCAAAAAAGCCAGCCCTGGTTGATGGATCTTCTCGAATCTGGCCAGAATATGCCTGGTAAATCCCTCTTGACAAATCACTAAATCCCAGTATAATTTGTATCAATATTATTGAATTCAATATAGTTGAATTTGACAGGAGACCTGCAGTGAAACATAAACGACATGGACATCACAACCGTTTCTGGCACCGCTGGCACGAGCAAAAGTATATGGATGAAGATGAACGCGCTCAATTTAAACGCGAGATGCGCACGGCATGGCGAGATCATTTTGCAGAATTCCTGGGAACGCCTCCAGAAGATCACTGGTTGTTCGGTGGGCGCCGTTTCAAGCCCTGGGCAACCGGCACATGGGGACCGCCGGGACGCTTTAATCCTTTCGTAGCCGACCTGATGAGCAAAGGCGGCGGTCTGTTACCATTGATTGTTTTGCATCTTTTATCGGAGATGCCGCGCTACGGAAATGACATTATGCGCGAAATTGAAGAGCGCACCCAGGGACACTGGGGGCCAAATCCCGGGGCAATTTATCCCCTGCTGACGCTGATGGAAGACGGCGGGCTGATTGCCGGCGACTGGGAAGATCCTAACAAACGCACACGCAGGATATATCGTCTCACTGATGCTGGAAAAGGAGAACTTGTACGATTAAAAGAGGTAATGCGCCCAAAGCTGGAAGAAGCCATCAATATCCTGCGCGATCTTTCCGGTGAATTAGAAAATAATGAGGAATAAGTACCTAGGACAGAGAAGTTGTTGTTTGAAATAAAAACCACACCAGCTGAAGACGGGCACAGCTACAAAATTCGGCACGGCAGGCGGACTTTCGTCCTTCGCGAACATAAAGGAGCTGCTGAAGCCAGATTTAGATTGACAAAGATGAATACGAATAAAATCCAACATCAGCAAGGCGCTTAAACACTTGGTTCGAATCCACACAAATTTAATAGTGATTAGACTTGCGCGAGTTTAGCAAAAAAACCAAAGAGGAACATAAAAATTTTACAAAAGGAGTAAATTTAATGGAGAACATCATAAGCGAATTCCGTGTGATCGAAACAGAGGATGGTTACCGCATTGAGATTAAGGGCGACAAAAAGCAAATGAAATCCTTTATGAAGGAACATCACGGCAGAGGAAAGCATAAATGGCATCATCAGCGCGGCTGGGGTCCATGGGGTTTCAATCCCGGGATGTGGACGCACATGGCTCCCTGCTGGGACCTCTGGGAAGAGGTTGATGAAACTGAATCCGAAGCCGAATCAGCCTGATCAAGAATAACGAAAAGAGGCTGTCCCAAAAGGTAGTGTCTCACTGTCGGAACATCACGATCAGGGAAACGAAGTGAAGAGTCTTGCTCTAAAACAATCGGATGCTTCGCTCTGATCAGCAAGACAGTAATCCATACTGGGCAGCCTCCTTATTCGTATAAAACCACCGGATACGTCGCTAAGAATCCTTTTTCTTACTTCCACGATCAACTTGCCACCGAATATTACTTGTAGTATCTTTACAATCCCCCATTATTAGCGAAACTGAATATTCAAGTTTTTATATAATTAACACGCTCGGATTGTGTAAATATATGCCTCAACCCCCTTTTTGTCTTTGGTATTAACTTTCGTCAAAACACGTTCGTATTCCTCACCTTCAAATTCATCAAGTTCATCCCAGAGGTCACCGAGCTTGTCTGAACAAAAAATGTATCCATTAATTTCATCACCATTTTCATCCAAGACGATACCTGGATAACCCAACGCAGCACCCCAGCCCCTTGGATTAAGATAACCTTTAACGGAAGCTTCTTCCCATGTCCCATCGATCGCCTTGAGAACATATTCATTTGTACTGCCTGGAGTCAAAGTAACGTATACAAATAAGCGCTGAGTCCTCTCGATGCCATAGCTCTGAATCTTACCGCTACAATAGGATCAGTTTCTGTGGCGCTGGCAAGCCCCAGTCCGGGAACATATCGCAATTAGCGAGCATACTACTTGAATCCAAAGAGCGCGCCTTGAACTATCGGTGTTGAGATACCGCTCTGTTCCAGGGTCTCGTACAATCCATCGAGTTGACTTACTTCAGTTCGGTACTGCCTGGCATGCTCTTCTGACCAGAAGAAGACGCTGTTCCTTCAATACGCGTTGATGATGTTTGGCTCCCTGAACGCCTCCCAATTAATTTGCGGTAGAAAGATCAATGGCTCGGCTCCCTCTTCAGCCACACAATACTGCATAGCGCTGTCCAGCTCAATATGCATCGGAGTGCCACAATGCGCACATACCGTGTTTATCGTAACCGAGAGTTGTTCTCCTCTTAATCGCCCTTGCACGAAGGGCGTCGCTACCGCATCTTCCGCTCAGGCCCCATATAGTCGTTCGCCTGTACTGAAAACCAGGTCATACGGGGTTTTCTCAACAGTCACCGGATAAGCCCACGAGACCGCTCCCTGACGGTCTCGAACAAGGAAAAATAGGTTCTTCTCCAGATCATCCAGCAGGGTATTAACTTGCTCCAGAGGCAGCCCCAGGTTCTGCGAGATGAAATCAGGCTGAATGGGCTGACCCTTCCTGGGAAGCTCTCTGACGACGAAATTCCGAACCCTGTGATGCCCCTCCGACATAAAGCTGAGCCTGTTTTTGTTGTGCTGAGGGAAATGGGATAGACCTTCTTCCCATTCCTTGCGAGAGATTTCGGTCAACTGACTTCCATGCCCCATGAGAATGGTTTCGCTCATAAGTCAACTCCATTCAGAGAATTGAGATAATTCTAGCAATGCCCTATCAGAGAAACAATACCAACCGCGCCTTTCCCAATTGATGACCATCAAACAGTTCGACAAGCTAATAGCATCCATGTGTTTTCAATATATTCTACTATTGTCCGATCTAAAAATGCAGCTTGCAACGGAAAATCACATAGAAACGCTTCGCTGCGCATCAGGATTTGATCTCCTTTATACAATAAATATCAGATACCAGCCCGAGTACATTGATTGTTCATTATCAAATATATCAATCGAAGCCTCAAAAATATCAATCTAACAGTTAAATCGCTGTCAAATATATAAGGTTGTGCGTATTTTATTTTTCATGTGGCGGGCTGTAACTCGCTATCCACCCCACTCCAAATTTATCCGTAAAGCTGCCATAATAGTCACCCCAGATTTGGTCTGAGATCGGCATTTCGACTGCGCCGTCTTGGGATAAGGCATTAAACAACCGGTCTGCTTCCTTCATTTGTTTCAGCTTGCCGGCTTGACATCATCAAACGAAATCTTGATACCTTTGAATCAAATTGTAAGATCCGCTGCTTTATCCCTCATATGCTTTCCTTAAAGAAGCAATATCAAATTTTTTCATTTTTAAGAAGGCCTGGGTTACCCGGTCGATCTGCTCCCGGGTTCCTTTTTCCATCATTTCATTCATCACAGTAGGCACAATTTGCCAGGAAACCCCAAATTGATCTTTCAACCAACCACACTGCTCTGCCTCGGGAACTGCGGAAAGTTTCTCCCAATAGGTGTCAATTTCATCCTGCGAGGAGCATGAAACAACGAATGATACTGCCTCGTTAAATT
>JBJYWI010000042.1:0-4152 GCA_046259385.1 Anaerolineales bacterium | reverse complement strand
AGGAATGCCGAGCGTACATGGTGATTATACCCATTTCACCATTGAAAAGGTTATGGATGGTGTCATATCGCTCCTGGGAGAACTGCCAGTTCCTTTCCTTGCCTATATCCATCTTTTACCGCCTCATTCGCCTTACAGGCCAAATGTTGATTTTCACAAAATGTTTAATGATAAATGGGCACCCCCTCCTACGGATAGACATCCACTTGGAGATGGTCCCAAAACAGATTACCATGGCAAGCGGCAGACTTACGATGAATTTATCGCAAATCTTGATAATGAGGTCGGCAGATTGCTTGAATATTTTGAGTATTCTGGTCTATTGGAAAACAGCTATTTTATTCTGACATCGGATCATGGTGAACTGTTCGAACATGGTCATCGCGGCCACAGCACCCCATTATTATTTCAACCGCTTCTAAATATTCCACTAATCATGAATACCCCAGGACAAAATCAGCGCAAAGATATCTTTAAAAGAACGAGCAGCATAGATATATTGCCTACGCTTCTACAGGTTACCGGAACAGGTCCTGCTAAAACACTAGATGGAGTGGTTTTGCTACTGAAAGATGGAGATGGCGAATCTGAGCGGAATATCTGGGCATTGGAAGCTAGGAATAATTCAACTTTCGGTCCTCTGAACGAAACGACCCTGGCTTTATTAAGTGGAACTAAAAAGCTTGTTTACTATCACGAGTATAAAAACTACAAGAACCAGTATGAGCTTTACGATCTAGAAAGTGATCCCGATGAATTGGAGAATGTATTCTCCACCGATCCGGTTTCCCCCGAATTGCAGTCTAAATTGGAATCGAAATTCAACGAAATTCGTAATCCCCTCAGATAATTGAGAGAGTTGACCTATATAAAGTAAAAACCAAACCAAACATAACTACCAGCCTGGCGGGTTAGGTTGTTAGAACTATCAATTCAAACTCACGTTAGAGGGCGCGCTGCTGTTTTTAATTGTTATTTATTCTTGTAAATATAAAAAGCGTTAAATTAGTGGCTAGGAATAGATTGGTTACACATCTGCTTTTTAGGATTAATGCCGAGAGTCGGGTCTTTTGTGTGTAATTCCTCTTTCGATAATAGGTAGAATGCGCAGAACCGCAAGAACAAATAAGGTCGCTCCTACAGCAACAACCCATTGAGAAAGCGACACGCTGATACCGATAACGCTGGCAAAAAGGAGAGAAGCCGCGGTGGTCAGCCCTTCCACCCCGCCGGTTGAACTCTGGCGGATAATTGTTCCGGCGCCGAGGAAACTGACTCCTGTTATGATTGCTGCAATGATACGGATTGGATCTGCATTTATAACGCTGGTTCCCAGGTCTGCGGTCAGTTTCCCAACCATCTGTGCGCCAAGTAAGACGAGCAAAGCTGCTGCACCTGAGACTAGCATATGCGTTCTCAGTCCGGCTGGTTTTTCAGCGGCCTCACGGTCCAGACCGATGAGCGCTCCCAATACCATCGCCGCCGCTAAGCGCATAAGTAACGCTATCTGTTCCTGGTAATTAAGCATTGATAACCTAAATTTTTTCTACGAATGTCTAACTTTAATAAGCATAGCGAAAAATTGCGCATATAAGCACTTCGTCAGGCATGTTCTCCCGATCAAGCGCGTAAACCTCGCCGCCGTTTGATAATGTCTTAACCGCCGCGAGGTCAAGCAGGTCCTGAGCACCAGCCATGTGTTCACGATGTACTTCCAGTACCGATTTTTGCGAGTTGAAAGTACCCCAAATTTGTTTACCCAGAGCCACGAACAGGGTTTCCACGCGGCCATAAAATGCTGCCGGGATGATCGAATTAAGCTCAGAAGAAGCCTGCGGGCTGTTGCTTCCCTGCAATGCCCGATATTGCTCTAAAGCGTTATCCTGTTCAGCCTTGAAAATCGGTTCAACAAGAACCCAGGCGCGTTGGTGAAGCTGCTCCGGGCTGAGTTCGTCCGGATTGCCCTGGATGCCCTCTTTCAAAACATAAGGGTAGCTGTTTGCATTCCGGTATATTGGCAGCAGGTAATCCACGCCTGCCAGTACCAGCGGCGCCTGTTCTTCAGCGAGTATCTCCATTACCCCGTCGTTCACTTTTTGAAAGAAGCGCAGCAGATTGGTCTTGGAGTCTTCCTCGCTGACCCCCTGACCATGGAAGATTGCCGGACGTGTGCCGGAGGTGCCGGATGCATTCGACCCGGTGTGGTACTGGAGCTGCCTCTCCGGGTCGTCGAACCAGAGCGCTTGCTGCAGGCTGGTGGGAGCTTCCTCAAGTTTAATTTCATCAATATTGAACAAAGTTCCTTCAAAGAACCTGACCAAGTTCTGGCTCAACCCCAGTAGATAAAAATGGCCGTTTTTACTGAGAATCGGCAGCATTGGTTTTATATGAAAGCGATCCGAAACAATAAGCAGTTCCTCAAACCGGATTGGCAAGCGGAAATATTCCATAAAATCCCGGCTAATGAACACAACCAGACCATCACTCTGATGCTGCCAGAAATTCGATTCTGCTGCCAGTGACCGCGCCTGTTTCAGCAGAGACTCGATTTCGGGTTTCCTCATTCCTTTCATCTGCAGGCGTTGCTCGGCTTCATCCAGCTTATTTTTAAAGCGAATTGGATCCTGCTGGACTTCACGACCTGTCCTGTGGGTGGGCAAATAAATTGAGATAAGGCTTTCACCCGTCTTTTCCGACAATCGATTGATATTATCTTTTCTTATAATTTCCACTATGCTATTGTCCTTTCTGGTTGGTCTTCCACCATTATCGCCAACAGATCCTTGAGGTTTATTTCATCTAAGGCTACTTCATGTGGTTCATTCCACTTCATCCGGACATGGCTTCCGTCAATTTTCATTAATAAAAACCGCATTTGGGGATTATCATTAATTGCTCGTTCAACTTGAGTGGGGACTTTATTATCAAGATCCGTGAACACAATCGCCCAACCAGCATCTGTTCGACTGGCAATTTCGGAAAAATCAGCCAGATTGTCGATTTCCGCCACAAGCCTTATTCCAGGGGTTTTGTTGAATATCTTTCTCAACATATCCTGCAGCAGGTGTGGGCTGTTTACCAGCAATACCTTTTTTTCGGTCATATATTCCGCCTCCATTCTTTGTGCTGGAAGATCAAGATCCGGTAAGGCTGGCGCAGCGACCTATACCGGTGTTTATTGTTTACAGGATAACAAAATATGCCCGGTTCATCATGTATCCAGGCATAACCCGGGGGTATAAAATTGGATATATCTAATTGGAATTGGCGCCGGAATTTAACTCTGATCGATCAAAGCCAGATATGCCGCGGCTTCATCGCGAGTGTTTACGTTCAATTTATTTAATATGCTGTGTACATGATTCTTGACGGTACCCACCTCGATTACAAGCCGTTCAGCGATCTCCTGGTTCGTGAAGTTTTGCCCGAGCAGTTCAAGCACTTCAATTTCCCTGGAAGTCAGATCCGCCTGTTCGATAATACCAGTTTCCAGGGCAGCGAACATACCTGCAAGTTCTGACACTCGTTCCATCAGCGCAGAGGCGATCTTCGGTGATATGAACGCCTTGCCTTCCTGGGCTGCCCGAATCGTCTCCAGCATGTCTTCTACTGTGTCATCCTTCAGAACATACCCGATCGCGCCTGCCTCAACGTACTGCAGCACGCGCTCTTTCTTCTCGGTCACTCCGAGCACCAGCACATCCGTCGTCAGGGTTTTCTCTGTGACCGCCTCAGTCAGGCGCAGCGCGCCCTGGTCTGGCAGGCGTGTGCTTACAAGAAGGAGATCTACATGCTCCAGTGCAATAACCTCCAGTGCCTCCTCAACCGAGGTGGCACTACCAACAACCTTAATATCTGGCTCGTCTTCCAGCGCGGATGCAATCACGTTGCTCATGAACCGGATTTCGTTTACCAGGAGAATATGAATCATATTGAACCATATAATCAATGTGATTTATTCTTGATTTTATCATGCCTCCCTGTCAATTATTTTGGATAAATCCCAAAATCCTGTCGACACTGGTTGTTACTAGGATGGATATCTAGCCTAGCGCCCATCCTGGAGTTTAACAACTCAGGTTTCCAGTAATTCTTACAGCATTATGAGATTGGCTAGCTCAGCGGTTTTTATTCGTTTCGCGGCTAATCCTT
>JBJYWI010000041.1:0-3852 GCA_046259385.1 Anaerolineales bacterium | reverse complement strand
CTATTGTCGGTAGTATTTTTATGGGGAGCATCACAATTTTGGCATGGCGCGCTTTCATCAGAAGGGATTAGCACAGGCTTTATAGGGGTGGGAAGGATTGGCCATTCAATTTCAAAGACACACCCAATATTGACTTCTGGCATTGTCTTACATAATATATGACCATATGTTAATTGGACGGCGATGTTTTGGGTTAATTTCTATTGATACAATCAATTATTGTGATTTTTAGTGTAGAAAAAACATAAAAGTAAGGAGTTTTAAAAATGAGTAAGGATGACAACATTAAGTTTGAGTCTCGCGAACAAATAACCGAGTCCTTGCGCACGAAAAGGGACCTATCGGGAGCAGACCTGAGTGACCTGGATCTGTCAGGCATCAAGCTCACTGGACTGAAGATGGAAGGTGCCAATCTGGGTGAAACCAACCTGGAAAATGCCGTGTTGGCAGCAAACAACATGGCGGAGATTAATCTGGCTGCAGCCCAAATAAATGAAGCCCAGATCGCAGCTGCGAACATGAGAAGCGCCAACCTAAAAGGAGCCCAATTGAGGTCTACCAAAATTACTGCGGTCAATCTAGAGAATGCCGACCTGACTGAGGCCGATCTGACAGGAAGTAGAATGTTTGCGGTGAATGTTTCTGGGGCTGACTTTAGCGATGCAAAGACAACTGGCGCCCAAGCCTCTGGTGTGGACTGGTCCGAAGCCAAAGTGCCTCCGGCTGAGATCCCCGAGCCAATACCCGTGCCACCCTGGATCCCGGCGCTACTTGCAGGCATTGGACTGGTGTTTATCGCCGGAATTATTCTAGCCAGGAAGCGGCGGAAAACCTGAGAATAATCAAGAATCTGATGCTATAAAGGAGCATATAAGGAGATATAAAAAAATAAGTAGTGAAATATAATTCACATATTTTGTCAGGTAGGGATTCAGGTTATTTTTCCTCGCTTCATGCTGAATGGTGTTGCGTGTGCAACCGTGTGCAACGCCATAAACACGGCATGGAAAATATGGACGCCTTGGACGTTATTACCCCTGCAGGTGGTGACATAATTCTCACTTTACCACCATATGTAGGTGGTGGACAGTGTGGATGACCTATTGGCCTCAATCGCACTGAGGAAGCCGTGGGTTCGAGTCCCACCAGGTCCACTTCTATATATCACACGGTATGAGGATGTAAGTTATTTCCCAATCAATATCAGATCAGAACTGGATAGAATTATGAATTGCCAGAGTGACTTCAAGACTTCCTGAAGGTTACTGGATAAATCCGTATAAAACTACATTTGATAAGTTATCAGAAGTCTGCGGATTTGATACCAGGAAAGCTCTGGTTGAATTCGGGGCGAAAAAAATTAGAAATCAGACAAAACATATTACGAGAATCTGGAACAAGAGAAAAAAAGACCTATGTGTTGTATTTGAAGAGGGTAATCTTTGGTTGCCAGTATTTGCATTCGCAATAAGCAGGATTATCCCTTTATATAACGGATAGTTGAACAATACTTCCTTATTTATTAATTTCAATCAATACGCCTAGTACCGGCGGATTCTCAATCCGATAATCAAAGCGTAATTTCTAATTGAAATGTGTAGGATTCATTAAAACATGGTCCGACTACACAGTTCACTGGGTTACAGACCACCAGCCCCAGCTGCTATCGTGGTTCAATCTTCTCAAATTAATCAAGTTGGTCTAACGTTGTGAGTGGTACAAATTATGTGGGCTGGTCACTAATACCATACAACCCAGCATAGCTTACACTTACTAGACCGTTAAAAGGCGGGTTCAGGGATGATCAACCCTACCAGTTAAAAAGTCGGGGCGGGCATAAGCCGGGTCGGGATAAGAATAAAAACCTTTGCCGGTCTTGACACCCAACTGCTCCTTGTCGACAAATGGTTTTAGGAAGTTGGCGTTGGCTTGCAGCTGAATATCACCAGTCACCGTGGCCCAGTATTGGGTAATGTCCCATACCGTCTTCAGCCCAACAAAATCCATGATACCAAAGGGGCCGATGGGGGTTTTCATAACACCCATCCAGGCCCGGTCGATGTCCTCCACCACAGCGACACCGTCCGTTACTAATTTGAGTGCAGCCGTATTCAGGGCTCCCAGCATGGCATTAAATACATACTGGTAGCTCTCTTTGTGAAGAAGGATGGGGATTTGCCCTATTTGCCTGGCAAAGGCAAGCAGGAGCTCGACAGTTTCCGGCGAGGTGCCGGGATGAGGCATGATGTCGACCACATTCGAATCCCAGACAAGGCCGTGAAAATGCAAAGCCGCAAACTGGCTTGGGCGGCCGGTCGCTGCCGAATACATGGAGGGGATAAGGGTCGAGGTATTGGTGGTAAAAATCGCGTGGGGAGGGCAAATTTTATGGAATTGAGCGAATACTTTTGCCTTTAAATCGGGATCCTCCGGAATGGACTCGCTCACAAGGTCCGCTGCGGCTGCATCTTCAGGCCTGGATGTATCGCGGATACGCCCTAGAAGTGTATCTGCGTCGTTTCGGGATAGGCGATTTTGGTCGACCAGAGCGGCGGTATAGCTATTAATTTGGGCTCTGGCGGATTGAAGTGCTTCTGGAACAATGTCGTAAAGTATCACATCATAAGCATGCATGGCACACTGTAGGCTGATCTGCTGGCCCATAGTACCCGCGCCGATGATCAATATGCAATGAATATCTTCAATTTTCATGTCCGTTCTCCTGATTACTGGATAAATAGTCAACCACAAGTTCACCATATCCCATCGTAAAATCATGCTTGATGAGCTCAGCGTACGTGATTTCCTGGATTTCGATACGGGCCAAGATCTCATCATAATGTGAAGCACCGAATTTTAAAACTGCATTGCCGACGGTCATTTCGGTGATCACGTCGGGGTTATTGCAGCTCGATATTAGTTTAAAGACATCCGGCGGTGCGCCTTTGAGAGCCGAAGGGATAACCTTTAAGGTGAACATGGGTTCAATGTCCCGTTCTGGGATTGGATCCACTGTCTGCAGCGCTTCAAAACTGGTCTCAATAATCTGATGCCCGTAGCGGGTGACCGAGGCGGAGATCTTTCCTTCTTCTTCTTTAAATAAAATATCTTCCGCTTCTTTTTTGGGCCAGCCGTAGATTTCCCGACCTCCCACAATGGGATTTACCTGATCGAGGTAGAGGACGATGGGGTAAGTACCGTTCTGACCGGAATGGTTGACGGGGATTAATAGCCCTGCTTCATGATAAGAGAGATCATAGTCTGCAAACTGAAAAATGCCGATATAAAAAATCATCAGATGGTTAGTGTTGGGTTTCAGTGGGGGTGGGGTCAGCATTTTAAGTAGGTCAGGATTGGTAGTGAAAAGGATATTTAAACTAAGGTTATCTTTATAGCGGTAGGGGGGTGGAGCAGCGAGCATAGGCGAATAGATGGGCATGCCGAATGCACCTCCCAGATCAGGGCGATTGAAAGCTTCAATTGGGGCTACAGCAGGTGATGATTTCATTGTGCCTCCATGAATTGGATTTGTACGTCCTCAGAACATTAGGGACAAAACCTACATTTAGCTAAGAGAGTCTTTCCAGCTTTTTCATAATATGATTATACATAGACGGGCTACGATTATTGCCTTCTCTTTGGCCGAAAAGTCTCTCATATATTTCTACCCTATCTTGTCTGATCGGCTCAATAATCCTATAAGGGAAACACTACAACAAGTTCAGATCACACAATTTACTGGGTTACTGATCACAAAGCCCAGCTGCTGTTGTGCATCAACTTTCACAAATTAATAAAGTTGGTCTAACATTGTGAGTGGTACAAATTATGGGGACAGGTCAATTCTCTTTT
>JBJYWI010000040.1:0-1509 GCA_046259385.1 Anaerolineales bacterium | reverse complement strand
TCGCTAGGTTATTAAGTAAGGATTCGATTTACACCCTCAAACTTTCCCGGCGCGGCGTAAATCTTGAGCAGGGTCAAGATATCGATGTCATGCAGGGAGTAAAAGTTAGCGAGATTATGACCACCGATATAGATTTTGTACCCCCTGATTTACCAATTTCCGACCTGGCGGAAGTGTTCACCGAAACGCATCATCACGGCTTGCCCGTCTGTGACGACGCCGGGAATTTGCTGGGCATCGTAACCATCCAGGATTTGGAAATCGCGCTGGGTGAGCCCAGCCTTGAAGTTCGAAAAGTAATTGATATCGCCTCGACCGAGGATGTATTAGTTGCCTACCCGGAAGAATCGGTCTGGGAAGCCTTACGGCGGTTGAGCGTTCGTGATGTGGGGCGTTTGCCGGTGCTCGAAAATCAAGATAGCCGTATATTGATCGGTCTGATCCGCCGGAGTGATATCGTACGTGCCTACAATCTGGCGATCATCAATCGCTCCCACCACCAATACAAATCAGAAATTCTCAAGCTTGGCAAACTCGACGATGCAACATTTCTGCACCTTGTGATCCCGGAAGATGGTGTTGTGGTGGGGATGCGCGTTAACCAGATCGAACTCCCGGAGGAATGCTTGATTGTCTCTGTTCAGCGTGGTAAGAAACAGTATGTAGTGCATGGCAATACCGTCATCCAGGCAGGTGACCGCATCACGGTGTTTACCCAACAGGATTTAAGCCCTGAAGTGAGTGAAATTTTATCCGCAGAGAAGCCGCCTGAAGGACTCAAAGGCGCTATATAGTCCTTAGAGGTTATAACCGAGCAACACACATTGAATACGAATTCATATCCAGCCTGGTTATACAACCTGGCTGGAGTCAGTAAAACCATAAGGTTTTCAGATCAGGGAAGCCGGTGATGACTAATAGCAGCCCGTGTCGAGAAATTCAATTTGGCAGGGAATTCCTTGACCTGCAGCCCGCATTTGCATGAGGTGCCCCCTCCTCAACCGGTACATCCAGGCTGATCGATACCATCAAATACTCCAGCTAACGAATTTTAAATGAAGCAGGCAGAGATTTAGGAGGTCGCCGTGTTCGAATTACCAGAATATATTAATCTGGCAAATCAAATTAATGCTGCCCTCCAGGGTAAGACCATCCACAGTGGCAGCCTGGGTAACAGCCCGCATAAATTTGTCTGGTACAACCGTAGCCAGGAGGATTTCGCCGAACTGACCCGTGGCAAGATTGTTGGGAAGGCACATGCCAGGGGTCGCTGGCTCTTTATCCCCCTCGAGCCTGGTTACGTCCTGGTTTTTGGGGAGTGCGGGGGAAAAATTTTGTTTCATCCCCCTGGTTCAAATCTCCCGGCAAAGTACCACCTGTACCTGGGCTTCAGCGATGATACTTTCCTGACTGCAACCACCCAGATGTGGGGTGCCATGGAGCTCTACGAACAGGGCGCGGAGCTGGAAAGGGAGTATATCAAAGATATGCGACCAACACCCATTGATT
>JBJYWI010000039.1:0-5745 GCA_046259385.1 Anaerolineales bacterium | reverse complement strand
TTTACGGGGTTTTGATGGCTGGGCCAGTGGAAGTGCTGGGACTGGTCAGGTATGAGAGCTTCAGCCAAATCGAAGCGCTGCTTTCGGTACTCTTTATTGTCCCAACCATTGCTCTTATCTGCATATTCCCAAGCGGCAGGTTTATCCCCCGTTGGACGCGCTGGCTTGTGATCGTGTCCCTGCCTTTGTCGCCAACCCTGCTGGTTTATTCCACACAAGAGAATATATTGGGAAATTCACTCCTTAAGTGGGCGATTTCCGTTGCATGGTTAATTATCCTGGGAGCGAGCCTTTACGGGATGGTATACCGGTACAGGCGGATCTCGTCCACCGAGCAGAAACAGCAGACAAAGTGGCTTGTCTATGGCCTGCTGAGCATGATAATAATGATGCTGATTTTAACCATACCCTGGGTCTGGAGACTTAACCAGCCAGCGGGTACAGAATTCCCGTTATGGGCGCACCTAAGTTCCACAATTTGGTTCCTGTCGATGGCTATTCTGCCCGTTTCACTGGCGATTTCGGTAAATCATTCAATAACCTGGGATATCGATAAAGTTTTTAACCGGACGATTGTCTATGGAGCTCTGACGGGGATAACGATGCTTATTTATATATTCATCGTTGGTTATATCGGGGGTATGCTGCAGGCTGGGAACCGTTCTTTTATCGCTTTTCTGGCGGCTGGGTTTGTTGCGGTAATCTTTCAGCCGCTGCGGGAAATCCTTCAGCGGGTGGTAAACCGTCTTATGTACGGGGAACGGGATGAACCCTACACAGTGCTCACCCGGTTGAGTCAAAAGCTTGAAACGGTTGTGGCGCCCGAAGAAGTGCTTCCGGCGATTGTTGAAACGATAGCTAACGCCCTCAAACTCCCCTATGTAGGGATAGAGGTCACTGCAGATGGCGGGTACAGAACCGCAGCTTCTTACGGCCTGCCCGACAGGGAGGGTAAATCCGGGTTTAAGCGGCTGGCGCTGGTATATAAGGATGAAGCTGTCGGAAATCTGGTTCTGCAGAGACGCGCGAGAGAACTTGAATTCACACAATCAGAGTTAAAAACAATGACTGACATCGCCCGGCATGTGGGCGTCGCTGTACATGCTGTGCAGCTCAATCAAGAATTGCGCCTGTCTCAGCAGAGGCTGGTCACTGCCCGGGAGGAGGAAAGGCGCAGGCTGAGGCGCGACCTACACGATGAACTGGGACCGCAACTGGCGAGTATGACATTAAAACTGGATGCTGCCGGCAGTCTGGTTGAAACGAACCCGGAGAGGGCAAAGATGCTGCTTTCCGAGCTAAAAGACCAGACCCGGCTGGCTCTGGACGATATCCGCCGAATCGCCTATAATCTGCGCCCGCCTGCGCTGGATGAAATGGGTTTGGTTCCGGCGCTGCAGGAACATTTCGACACGCGCAATGTAGCCCAGGCGACTCGTGTAGTTATCCAGGCGCCCGAACAAATGCCGCATCTGCCGGCGGCAGTTGAGGTAGCAGCTTACCGCATCGCGATGGAGACGATATCCAACTGCCTTCAGCATGCCAGCGCGAACACCTGCACCCTGCAGATAAGTGCAGGCGAGGATCTGCGCCTTGAAATCAGCGACGACGGGGTTGGCCTGCAGGCAAATCAGACTGCCGGAATTGGGTTGACAAGCATGCGCGAGAGAGCCAGGGAACTGGGAGGCACATTTAAACTGCTCAGCCGGCCCGAGAAGGGGACTAAAATCGAGGTGACCCTACCATTGGACATGTCCGAACTAAGTACTTTAAAACATTACGATTAATACTTTGTCTTTCAATTAAGGTATGCAATTGGAAAAAACAGGAAGTGAAAGGCTCATTAATGTGCTGATCGCCGATGACCACACCCTGTTCCGGGAGGGGGTGCTGGCGATTCTGAGTTCAATCCCGGGCATGCAGGTGGCAGGTGAGGCGGCGGATGGGCTTGAGGCTGTTTCCAAAGCGGTTACTTTAAAACCGGATGTAATCCTGATGGACATCCAGATGCCTGAACTGAACGGGATAGAAGCAACCCGGCGCATCCAGCAAAGCGGTTTGGATGCGAGGGTAATTATTTTAACCATGTACGAGGATGATGACTCAGTATTCGCTGCTATGCGGGCAGGCGCGCGCGGCTATATACTTAAAGGGGCGGACCAGGATGAGCTGCTGCGGGCAATCCGGGGGGTAAGCAGCGGAGAAGCAATTTTTGGACCGGCTATCGCAACCCGTATGATGAATTACTTCAGCGGGCTCAAGCTGGATTCGGAGCGGGAAGCTTACCCGGAACTCACCGACCGCGAAAGGGAGGTGCTGGATCTGATCGCCAGAGGCGAGAACAATGCTTCAATCGCGAAGACTCTGACAATCAGCCAGAAGACAGTCCGCAACCATGTCTCAAATATTTTTAATAAACTCCAGGTCGCCGACCGGGCACAGGCAATCGTACAGGCAAGAAAAAAGGGTTTTGGGGGATAAGGTAAGCGGGCGTATAATCAATCTTTAAGCTGGGGAGTATTGTTAGCAGGAGTAGGATTAAGTATATTAAATCATCAGGGAGGGAATTGTTAAAAATGACAGCAGAAGAAATACACTTGCTACTGGGGGCATCCAATGAGGTTTTTTATTATAAGCTGATGCTATCACGGGCGTTTCTCTCGATAGCTCAAAAAACAGGTGAGAAACGATCCCGGCAGCTTTTAATTGAAATCTCGGAGAACGAGAACTCGGATGCAAATAATTGGGAGAAAAGTATTAGAGAGCTGCAGGGCGGCAACTCTGATAAACCCGCCAAACGGCTGGTCAACTTGAGGGTCAGGATTATGATGGCGATCCTGGGTCCCAGAGGATTTATTGAGTGGCTGGTCATCGCTGAAGATGATGTTCTGGAACAGATGATCATCCTAGCTGAGAATCTCCAGGATAAATTATCCTCAGAACGCTGGGGGAGAATCGTTGGCGATGAGAGACTGCATATCGAGCGTATGAAACAAGAACTGCTTGGGATGGAATCCTGGGAGATGGGAGGCGGTGGAGGGGTGCGGGATGTGGTGTTCGGCGCAAACGACGGGTTGGTTTCCATTCTTGCCCTTGTAGCTGGCGTATTTGGAGCCTATGAGAACAGCCAGCTGGTGTTGATAACCGGCATTGCCGGGGCGATTGCAGGCACGGTCTCGATGGGCGCCGGGGCTTATGTTTCAGCTAAATCGGAACAGGAAGTGACAAGCAAGGAACAGCGCAGAAAAGGAATCAAGGGTAAAGGCTCCCCGCAGAAGGAGATTGATGAACTTGTCAGGTTTTATACATCGGAGGGATTTACGGAACAAACAGCCCGGTCTCTCGCCAGCAGGGTTTCCGAGCGGTTGGGGGAAATGGAGGAGCTCACAATAGGGGAGCAGACAGGTTTGTCGTCAGATCAGGATTGGCCGCCTATTAAAGCAGGGATGCTGACCGGTCTTTCTTTCCTGGTCGCATCCCTGGTGCCGATTCTGCCGTTTGCGTTCCTGGAGATCAACATGGCAGCGGTAACGGCTCTGGTAGCGAGCGTCTTTTTTCTGTTTATGGTTGGAGCTTCCAAAGCGGTCTTCACCCGCCAGAACTGGATCCGCAGCGGTTTGGAGGTAATGCTGATCGGGATTGTAGCTGCGATGGTCACCTATTTGATCGGCTTGTTGATCCCGGAATAAGATAAAAAGCTGATTTATTACGGGGTTTGCGTCCGGGATGCCCATTGTCTAGAAGCAATTCAGGTAGGTGTCCGGATCGAATTTGGAGCAAACCGCGCTTTCTTAATTCCAGGCCAGGTCGCTTCTTGTCGCCCAGTACTCTTGGGGTGGTTCGACCAGTTTTGAAAGCCGGCTGAGGGTCTCTTCATCTAGGGTCAGATCCATGGCAAGTAGGTTTGAAAGCAGGTGCTCCACCTTGGCTGCGCCGCTTAACACTACATCCGCCCATGGCTGGGCTAGCACAAAAGCCAGCGCCAGGGCGTCAATCGTCGTCGAGAGGCGTTCAGCTTCGCTCTTGAGCAATTCAAGCCTCCCACCAGGATTCACCTGCAGATTCTTGGCGGTTAGGCGTCCGTTGGCTACCGCTTCCTTTACAATCACGCCAACTCCTTTCCCATGCGCCTCTTCCAGCGCTTGAGTGGCTGACTGCTCCAGAATATTCCAGGTCACCTGCACAGAGTCAAACAGGCGTGAACCTTCAATCATGATGTCCAGGGCGGCTTTAATTACCTCATCCTGCAGCGGTCCGCTGACTGAAAATCCGACCAGGACCCCTTTCGATTTAAGCCTCGCCAGCTCTTTATGGACGGCTTTGTTTTCAAGAACACCGCTATCAAATGTCGCTGAATGGATCTGATACAGGTCAAGGTGCTCTCCGAGGTTGGCTGTGCTCTCTTTCCACTGGCGCTTCAGCACTTCCGGAGTGTGCTCTTTAACTTCGTGTACCTGCGCATTCACCTGCCAACCAGCGGTGTAGGTGTAACCCCATTTTGATCCCACGGCAACCTGGTCAGGGTCAATCCGGCGCGATTTCAGCCAGTCTCCCAGGAACTGCTCCGCTCTACCGTAAGAGCGGGCGGCGTCGAAATAGCGAATGCCGTTCCGGTAGGCAGCATCCAGCACCTGGCAGGTATGGGCAGCCATTTTTTCGACATCATATTCGTGCTCCAGGTCAGCAGCATGATTGAGATTGATGTATCCAGGCCGACCCAATGCAGCCAGTCCGATTCCCATCGGAGTCACTTGCAGACTGCTCTTTCCTAAAGTCCTTGATTCCATTTTAGATAAGCTCCCATTCACAGAAAGGATCGCCGCCGGCGATGCATCTGGTTTCCCTAACCCGCATACCAGAGATCTGCCGGTAAATGCCGTTTAGAAAACCGGTGGTAAAGTAACAGGAAGGTTCACGCGCGGCGGTCATATATTTGGTGCGCAGCGGTTCGATATTCTCCTCTATCCGGATTATCCCTCCGGAGGAGGAAACGATGCCCGCTTTCATGTTTTTTATAAATTGAAATAATTTACGTTCGAGCTGTTCGGGACTTTGCCCGCTGGACTGCAGATATTCAGCGATCTTCTTTCCAGTCAGGGTGCCTCCCATCCTCACAGCCATTTTGGATCGGTCCCCGCCAATGTGGGGAAATCCACAAGCGTGAAAGGCGACATGCAGGTGAACCCGGTTTCCAAGCCGCGGACGGTCGGATAGTTTTTTACCCTCCAGCATGCCTGCAGCCAGATTTTCAATTAAACGCTGGTGGATCCTGGAAACGTTCTCTGGTTCGTAGCCGGCGTGCAAAGCTTTCCCGGATTCCAGCTGCGGAGACAGCCTGAATTCGCAGTAGGGGTCACCCAGACCAATGCAACGAGTTTCAACTGCGTTCCAATCCCGTTCAATGGTTTCAAGTCCAATCAACTGGCCAGCCATGGAAGGCGGCAGGTGGGAAGCCGTTGCCGAGCCAACTCCTTCAAAATCCCAGCAGTCAGAGTTTTCATAAATCCGGAAATAATGCTCGTCCTTTCCGGATTGATCGGGCAGATATTTAATTATCCCGCTTAATTCCTTTCTTGCGCCGGTTCCATACGGAAATCCCATCCGGTTGACGCGTTTCATATTTTCTACCGCGCTGAAATTTTGCGGGAAAAATCCAGCCCTGCGGGAAATATCCAATAACGAAAAAAGCAGTTTAAACCGGGTGGGCAGAATGGATCTGTGAACTTCTGAACCGGTCGCTGACTG
>JBJYWI010000038.1:0-3884 GCA_046259385.1 Anaerolineales bacterium | reverse complement strand
AAATTATAGAAATTGTAAACCGCTTGCGATAGTTGTGCGATCAGTTCTGAAGCCTGTTCCCATACCAATTGATCAGGGTGGTGAAGGAATGTCACCAGAATATAATTCCCTCCCGGTGTATATATGATCCCAGCATCACCGATCGCATTTATTACCCCATTGTTTGAAACCCATCCATGCTTATGAGCGATCGGGGTCCCTTCAGGTAAACCGGCTGTAAGCAGAACTGGAAGGCGATTATTGATCAGGAGAGTTATCATATCCTGGCACTCCGCCTGTGTTAATTGACCTGGGTAAACCGCGTTCAGTGCGCTTCCCCCATTTTGTGCACATTGATAGATATCCTCAAGAAGCATACCTATATCAGATGGAGTGGTCTGGTTGTAAACGTCCGGGTCGGTGTTTACATCCAGCCTTGTGTTCGCAGGGGTTTCGTACAGTGCGAGTAAAGGAGATCCTAATGAAAAGTAACCCGCAAGAAATGTATTCTCCAATCCTAACTGCTGCATCTCTTCGGAGATAATCAGAGGAGCCCTAGTTTCATCAATTACTCGATCCATCAACCAATCTGCTGCTTCGTTTCCGGACTTAACGATCATATCCTCCATCAATTTCTTGGCTTCAGGATCAGGATTTTCCCCAAACCTTGTAAACGCTGATACCATAATTGGAATCTTGATAATACTCGAGGCGGTAAAGGCAATATCAGGGTTCACAGAGAGGTCCTCACCCTGTCTATACGCAAAATGTATTTCACTACCTGTTTGAAGATCCTTAAGATATACTCCTGCCAGCCCATCAAATCCAGAAAGGTCGATCGTTTGTTTCAACAGCACTTCCAGGTTCTGGAATACTGGCCTGGTGGGTTTTGAGCTTTCCAAAGGCAAATTTACCTTGCGTCCGGTTAGCGAATACAACGCTGATTCAATCAATGCAACAGAAGTATCAATATCCAAAGCAGTACCTGGTTTGCCAGGTTGAAAATTTACAGACCCAGCGACTGGAATCGCGGGTTCAGAAGGTTGATCATACCTTTTTGCAATCTCATCCAGAAATTGCCTCAACCGTGCCTCCGAAAATGTCGCCGATAATGGAATCTGGCTCGGGAACTCCTTCCTTCCCCACAGAAAATCCCAATAATCCTGCCAAAATTGCTTGGATGTTCGCTCAAAATCCGCAACAGATAACATACTCTCAATCCCGAGTTGGAAATCAGTCACGGATGGATAAAGATGGATCACAGCATCCTCGTAATCTAACTCAACCGGAGTCGAATATACCGCCAGCAACCTTTCAGCCGCTTGTTGGCGGTCTAATCCTCCAACCGGAACCCCAGCCACAATTAAACCCGCAGGCAGAAATGATCTGACCCTGCTGAACCGCACTAATTGCAGTACAGCCAGAACCAGCGCGGCTAAAATCAAAAGTATTGAAAGATACCTAAGGGTGGAAAATGTTCCTCTTCTACTCATATACACTCAAGGCTGGTTCTAGAGACAACCAGCCTTGAATCATACCACGAATAAACAACGGCAAAATACCTGAAAGCTGATAGATTCATTTATTATGCAAATACCCTAACCCCCATTCATTCAATACAAATGGTAAGAACTATGACTTCACTGTAAGAATTCAGTAAATCACCTTGAGACCACCAGTTTTTCCAATTTTCCGTCCGCACCTAACGTTAAGCGTGCGTAATTGGGGTGATTAATCTCATTTTTGCGAAAGGTTTTGCTCAATGTGATTACACTGCGCCTAGAGTAAATACTTGATTTATTAAATTTCTTGAACTGGCTTGTAGGAGAGGAATGGTTTATAACACCGCAATCATCTCTTTCATGACAAAAAGAAATGTCAGCATTTGACATCCCAGGCAGGTATTTCTCAACAACTTGTCTGACATTCTCCATGATCTCCACAGGTACTTCCTGGGAATTTACGAGATCCAGTGATTTATCACATACTGTTTCAAGCTCATCTGGATTTATATGACGATTGATGGTTTTGGGACCTTTGATACCATTATAGGGTCTATCCAGTGGATCGCCAAATAAAATAAAAGAGATTAATGTTTTCTGATCCTCTCCATCGAGATAACCCTGTCTGTAATTCATATCAAGAGCCAGTGTAATTTTTGCCTGTTTAAGCGCTTCGCCAACCGGCAAACCTTCACATAAATATCTCCAGAAAAAATAACCAAGAAGATCTGCAGCGGTTAAAGGAGGTTTGACAGAACCATAAGACATACAGGTTGAGCCGATGACAGCTCTGCTTCCTTCCTTCAGAAAATTAAGTGAGATCGCTTCATCAAGCGATTTTCCAGTAATATGGACGCCGTAACATGCCTCTGAGAAAATAACCTCCGGTGGTTTTTTACTCTTTTTATTCCCACTGCCTGCAATATCCTGAGGACGCAAAGCGACCGGAAAATCGGGTCCTTCCATTGGGTTAACCGGATCGTTCTGGCCATACCATTCCGAGGAATCAATTAGCCCGTGTAAATTAAAATATCCTAAACGGCTCTTTGGAAGTCTTACTCCTTTAAATTTCCCGTTTCCATTTGAAGATACTTGGGATATTGGATTGAACTCAACTCCCACCATACCCATTGGTGGAGATACAAACATCCTTTGTGGTTTGCCTATAGGTTTATACACATCGAAAGATGCCTTTTTCCAGATTGCAGCGGTATAGCCATAACTAGTTTTTTGACTGTTGATAATTGACGAAATGAATCCTGAAATCCTCTGGACAAATTTCCTATTTTTACTGGCACTTTTCGATTTTTTGGAATGGTAATCAGTAATTCTTTTAATTTGCTCGAATAAAAGATCAGCTCCCATACCAATCCCACCCGGTAAACGACCTACCGGCCATTCCGTCGCAAAATAATTTTCATCAGATGTGCCATAAGGGTTATCGGAGGGAACCTCTGCATCCTGATCATCAACAGGATTGGGGAGTTGGTGATATGGAATAATTTCAGGTCCGCCAACTATCAATAAAGCCCCAATCATCTCGCCCCTTTTTGCAAGGGCGGCATCTAAATCCTTTAATGCCAGTTTTAATTTCCAGGGATCATTGGAAACTACCCGGGGTATTTCTCCATCTGGTGAATCAGAGAAGAACTTGAGTGCATTCCAACGGGGGTAGTTCTTGACCGCGGAGACTAATCTTTCAATTTCCTTTTCCAATTTCCGGGTGATTTTCTCGCCGTATAATTCGACCATTCGTGAACGCACAGAAAAAACAACATAAACCGGAAAACGACCGTCCAACTTGGTAACGTGTGGAACTTTTCTCTTAACCGCTAATTTTTCAAGGATCGCTTGAAATTGATTCTTTGCCTCAATAGCCTGAGGATCGAAATCTTGACTCTCCTGCTGTTGTTCATGGATCGTTTCAACTCCTTCCACCTGAGCTCCAGTAGAATTAAGTTCTTCTTTTCCAACGGCAGAAATAGCAACACCTAAACCAATATTTTCCGCCTTTTGTTTCTGCCCAGATCCCTTTTCTTCTCCAAATAGTGAGGCAATATAATCATCAATTTGGTTATTTTCTTCCAAATACGTCCCAGGTAAAATTTGATTCCAACCGAGAATTGCTGAAACCTTTGCAGGTATTGGGTTTCGCAGTGGGAGTTGCAGCTTCTCCGGCCAGATTCTCTTGTATGGATTATTCCCATCCCACAATCTGTTTGCGACCTGACCGCCAATATCACGTGTTGCAGCTTCATGCAGCAGTAAAACCGCATCATCGCCTTTGCCTGTCTGAACCAACCAGTGAGCGTATAATAAAATTGGAAGCAGACAGTCAGGCAATTGTTTACGGTAATTATTTGCTATTTCAATTTTCGATTGGATTGGAACTGACTCGCTTCT
>JBJYWI010000037.1:0-6196 GCA_046259385.1 Anaerolineales bacterium | reverse complement strand
CAGGTCTGTACCGTGACATTACCGGGGACATTGATGCGCTGGTGCACAACGCCATTCTGTGGCTGGTTTCACCAGCCACACCGCCAGTGGTCTTGTTCTTTCCTTTAATCCATAAATGACGAATATTCTCTGTGTACTTTCCGCGGATCCAACCGTTGTGATGCCACCTTGATCTGCTTACAGCTTGGCTGTCCAATTTTTTTTAAATGCAGGCAATCGAATCATATAGGATTTGCTGCGTCCGCTATTCCTCTGATCCAACAACGACTGTTTCGCGCACCACGGCGTGCTTCCGTCCAGTATTTCCATGATTTGATAACCCAATTGCACCGCATGTGCACCAGGCACGAAGAACGATAATAATTTCAGAAAACGGGCCGCGATAGTTGACTAGTATATGCTATGTCAGGCAGTTTATAAAACTGAAGCCAACACTCTTCCCCTATATTAAACCTTCAAAACAATCAACTTATTCGTACATCCTGGTAACGGTTTCTAATTGTTGCCAATGCTAGAAGTGCTACCTTCGTCGCATTCTTGATCGACTCATGATAGTGGACATCAAAGGTTTCCTCCCGTCGATTTGCAATCGCTGGGCAGATTGCTCCTGCCCAGTATCCCATACCTCCAAGGAAGTGGAGCAGAAAACTCGCCTCCATCTCCATATTTTCGATACACTGGCCATCCACCATGGGATCATACTCAGAAAAAATTTTATCCACTTCAGGAATACTAGGGGGCACTCGAAAGTTGTTACGACCTTGTGGAGCAGAAAAACCAGGATTAGAGACCGTTAATCCAGCTTTTGCAAACACGCCAAGGTTTGTTGAAGCCTCTAATAATGCATTGACAAGGATTGGTTGCGCTCGAGATACATATGGCTGTATATTGCCATAAAATCGAGATTCTTTACTCATTGATTCTTTAACAACTTGACTCAATTCTTTTTCTAGCCGCGCACAAGTATCATCTGGATAGGGTGCTTCATAAAATAAGCCGGTATTATCCATACCAATCGCATAAGTAGTGATGATTGGGGTACCCAACTTTGTTGATGCCTGGAGTCCACCTGAGGTGCCCACCCTTATGATATGCAGCCTTGGGAATTCAGACTTTCGTGTTCGTGTTTCGAAGTCCACTTCATTAAGTGCTATCAACTCACTCACAACAATCTCCAGAGAAGGCGTCCCGATACCCGAGGTTGCTACAGTGGTTTTCAATGGGGATATGATCGTTGCCTGGTCACCTGTGATTGTGGAAGTCCCGGTTATCGTTACAAGTCCCCGGTTCTCATGTTCAAACTCTATATCACGCATAAAATTGGAGCCAATGAATTCAGCCCGTCCAGGATCTCCTACCAAAAGGATATCTGGAGCTATTTGCCCCGGTTTGGCCCGAAGGTGATAAATCCTTCCTTCATCATCAATTGGTAAATCTGATGCTGTAAAAGGTATCTGGGGGTGAAGTGTAGTGTATTCAACAGGGTTATGTTTTTCATGACTACCTTGTCTCTCTGGCTTTTCCATCTTATATTGTCCTTAGATTATTTTATTAATGTTAATCTTCATCCAGCGCGAACGCTACCCCCTCATCCAAGCTCATCAATTTCCCCTTTTCTATCAATCGATCTAATTCTTTCGAACCAATTTCTACTTCCAATTGTTTTACCGCTTGGTCCATCTCGTTTTTTTCTTGACGCTCTGTGCGGGGCGAATTTATTCGCTTTCGCGCAATCTGCGTCGCACCCAGCAGTTGGGCAGCATATTTGAATTCTCCCTTTAAAATCCCGATATAGGCGAAACATTCCAGCTGATGGGCTACCGCAGATAGATGGCCCTGTTCCTGCCAAGAAAGGATAGTCTGGCGGTAAATAGCCAATGCTTCATCCGTTCTTCCTGCATGGCGGTAAAGGTGAGCCAATTCGCTTCGTCCAATAGCCGCCAATCTTTGATCTCCCAATTTCTCATTTGCATCTACTCCAAGCAAAAAATACTTTTCGGCTTCGGACGTCTCGTGGGTCAACTGCGAATGTATCGCCTGTTCATAATACACCCAGCCTTTAATGAAAGGAATGTCAAATTTCTCCATCAAATCAATAATCTCTGTAATGGCTTTTTGCCCCTTTTGAGGATCACCTTTGACGAGATAAGCGTGTGCCAGTGAAAATAATCCCATGATCAGTTCCATCTCATAGCCATCCCGGCGACATAGATCTATTATTTCCTCAAGTTGTTCAATGATTTCCCAGGTTACATTGGAACCCATAGCCTGTGCCTTCATGCCAAGTGCAAAAGACAATAAACGAAACTCTTCAAACTCCTGGGCGAGTTGGATACTCTCATCCAGGATGGAAATACCGTTGATCATTTCTCCATGTGTGACAAGCAGCCATCCCAACGACCTCAAAGCTCGGATGAAATCGGTAATTTGAATGCCTGCAGTGTTATCCTTTAAAAGGGGTCTGGCTTGCTCAATGACTGGTTCCAGCCAGGAGCGCGCTTCCCGGTAGTGTATCCAGCCAGCTTCATACTGCAGCAGTATCCCGGTGAAGTGCAGGGTCAATCCAGGGCGATCCTCCGCGATCCACTCCAAGGTTGTGCGCAGATTATCTCCCTCCAAAGCAAATCGGTTCAACCAAGAATAGAACTCCGCCCCAGGTCCTTGTTGATCATATAAATCAACAAGATCGATGAAGAAATCCGCGTGCCGGTTACGCAGAGTCTCACCTTCCTCAGCAACGAATAGCTTATCTTGGGCATATTGGCGGATGCTCTCCAACATCCCGTAACGGGCTTCCCCTTCCGGAGGATGTTGTACCGTAACCAAAGACTTGTTGATGAGCTGCTCCAAAACATCAAAAACATCGAACTCGTCCAAGGGGTCAAATCCGGAAACAGACTGGGCGGCCTCTAGCGTCCAGCCTCCAGAGAAGACAGATAATCGGCGCAGGAGGACACGCTCCTTTTCATTCAACAAATTCCAACTCCAATCAATAAGTGCCTGCAAGGTTTGCTGGCGGGGAAGTGCAGTGCGGCTGCCGCCGGTTAGCAAGCGGAACCGGTCATTTAGCCGCGCAGCGATTTGTTCAACGTTTAGCATCCGTAGACGGGCAGCAGCTAGTTCCAGCGCCAAGGGAATACCATCCAGTCGGAGGACGATTTCAGCAACTGGGACAGCATTATTGGAGTTTAGGGTGAATTCGGGCCGAACGGCATGAGCCCTCTCCAAGAAGAGCTGCACACCTTCGGATGTGTGGATCTTCTCAGGTGTTACCTCCCCGTCTGTGCCTGGAAGTGAGAGCGACGGAATCTGAAGCGTCGTCTCTCCCCCAATGAAGAGAGCTTCTCTCCCGGTCACAATGATTTTCAGTTTAGGGCAGTTTTTCAATAGATGGTCGGTAAATCCAGCGCTTTCTCGCACAAGGTGTTCTACGTTGTCGAGTAAAAGCAGTAATTCCTTGCGCCGCAGGTATTCGACAAGTGTGTCAAGCATAGGGCGGCCAGGTTGTTCCCGCACATTGAGTGCTGAAGCGACACGTCCGGGGATTAGATTAGGATCTGTAAGTGGGGCCAATTCGACCAACCAGACCCCGTCGGGATAATCTTCGATAATTTCTTCAGCCACTTGCAGCATCAGCCTCGTCTTGCCGGTCCCTCCGGGACCGAGAAGGGTGAGCAGGGTGGTGCCTTTGATCAAGCTCCTTATTTCCGTCAACTCTTCCGAGCGCCCAATGAAGGAGGAAGGCTGTCTGGGCAAGTTATGTTTGAAAGCAGCCAATGATTTGGGCGGGGGAAAATCAGTAAGCAGATCCGGATGGCAGAGTTGGAATATTCGTTCGACTTGTGCAATGCCTTTAAGGCGTTGTTCTCCCAGATCAATCAAGGTGCTGTTCCTTGGAAGAGATTTCTCAACCAATGAGCTCGTGACTTCCGACAGCAGTATTTGCCCTCCGTAACCCAGCCCCATGATGCGAGCTGCCAAGTTGACTTCCAGACCATAGTAATCACCTTCTCGTTCCTGGCTTACCCCGGTATGCAGACCCATTCGGACATTTAGCGGGCTGATCGCAATGGGCCAGGGTTCAGCGGTGAGCCTCTGCTGCCCGGCCAGCGCGGCGGCGACTCCATCTGAGGGCGATTCAAAAGCAGCGTGGAATCCATCTCCAGTTGTCTTTACTACCCATCCTCTGTGTTGTTCGATGACCGCACGCATCAACACATCATGCCGGGCAGAAGCCTTCTGCATATCATCCGGATATTTCTCCCATAAAGGTGTGCTGTTTTCTATGTCAGTGAAGAGGAAAGTGACGGGTTTGGGAGTCAAGGTATCTTTTCCACACGAATATCATTTATTTTCAAGCATATTTTACCTGCTACTACAACTTATCTTTGGCTATCTCCCTGAAGCCCAGCCATAGTAAAGACAAAAACCGCACTACATCAGTTGTAGAACGGTCTTCTTGAGTTTGTGCCTCTACATTGAGCTGTTCCCTTTGCAGGTATTAAAATCCGAATTCCCGCGGTGGGTTAATTAACTTACACAAGCATTACACTTTTGATCATAAGTTCGTTCCAATAGAAGTGTCAAATGACACTCGTGTTACCTAATCTGCGAAATCCTAGTTTTCTGAACCATTTCACTACCCAAATATCAGTTTTTTTAGAGGGTAAGTCAATTTTGTTCTAATCCACATGGTTAGCCAAAGAATTCTATAATGTAACTATTCATGGATAAAATCAAAATTCATAATCGCTTTGCAATCATAATCGTAATGTCATCTGAGGGAATGGATGGTGCTGTGAACTCACAGATTGCCTTGAAAATACCATTTACGATAATTTCTGGATCATCATGGCGGTAATTGGAAAGCACTTGCTGAAATAGATCATCTCCAAAAAATAGCTTCTGATCATTCCATGCCTCGGTTACTCCATCTGTGTAAAATAAGATAAAGTCACCAGGGTTAATCATATAATCATACTGTTTGAATGTTGCATGGGGATCTAACCCAAGCATCATATTTGAATTATTTAATCTGGATATCTGATCACGACTGGATGAATAAACAAGTGGTTGGTTATGACCTGCGTTGACATACGAAATCTCCCCTGTTACGGTATTCAGACGCGTGAGAATTAAAGAGACCAACATATTCTGACTTGATTCCAGGCACATCAATTTGTTATTACTTTGTATAACTTTCACCAAAGATGAATTACCATTTATGGATTTGCGCAACAAAGTGCTGAGAAAGGCCATATAAAGTGCCGCTGGCACCCCTTTGTCACTAACATCGGCGATCACAAGATCGACATAATTGACTTTACTTTGGACTAAATCATAAAAATCACCGGAAACCTCCTCAGCTGGTACCCAATTAACTGCAAATGACCAACCAGGAATTTTTGGGATATCCTTTGGAAGTAAATCGACTTGCACTTTGTGAGCGAGTTTTAGCTCTTGATCCATGCCTTTTTTTTCAATCACAAAATGATTCAATTGGTGTTGTTCAATTTGTTTTCTTTTTGTGATATCAATAATATAACTAATTATTTGATCTTTATTATGGTTAGCATGAAGACCAATCTCAACGGGGAATTCTTCACCATTTTTTCTTAAACCCCTTAAGTCGAGCCCAAGCCCCATCGTCCGAGTGTATGATTTAGATTTATTCATACTACGATGTTTAATGTGATTTTCTCTCTGAGATTTGGGTACCAGTACCTCAATTGTTTTCCCACGCAGCTCTTGTGAACCGTAACCGAACATCGCTTCAGCTTTATCGTTTACAACCTCAATGACGCCCTCGTAATTAGTAATTACAATTGCGAACGGCGAATTTTTCTGAAAAATATCTATCATATTCGTTGAATTGTTATTCATCTATTTCCTTTATTTCGATAAATGACTGTCCATGAAAGAAATTCTCCCGTAAACCGCAACTAATTACTGCATCACCTGCAAGACGTCAGATAACAAAAGGTGGACGGGTATTTTCAACAAGCAATTCCAGCAGGGCTGTCAGAGTCTCCTGCGCATGTACAAGCTCTGATTTACTCAAGTATTTCATATACCCGGTAATGTCAGCGATGAGAATGTAGCCTTCATAGGTTTTGGTCATGGTTTTTACTAAGTAAGATCAAGATGATCACAGCAATTAAAGTTTATCTTGTAATCCATGGAGAAAAATTTGAGT
>JBJYWI010000036.1:0-7850 GCA_046259385.1 Anaerolineales bacterium | reverse complement strand
TCGTCTTGCCGTGGTCAATGTGTCCCATTGTCCCAACGTTCATGTGCGGCTTTGTGCGCTCAAATTTTTGCTTCGCCATAATTGCTTTTCTCCATTATAGAAAGAGATTTAAAAAAAACTAATATTAATCCAATCCAGCTATTTCTTTCGCAACACTTTCAGCGACCGGCGCATAGTGATCAAATTCCATCGAGAATGCCCCACGGCCTTGTGTGGCTGATCTTAAATCTGTTGCATATCCAAACATTTCAGCGAGAGGTACCATAACCCGGACCGCCTGCATAATCCCGGGCCGGATCTCCATGCCCAAAATCTCGCCTCTTCGAGCATTCAACTGTCCGATAACCTCTCCCAGGTAATCTTCAGGGACAATCACTTCGACTTTCATCATTGGTTCTTGAAGAACAGGTTCTGCCCTGCGGCCTCCTTCACGGAAGGCTAATGAACCTGCCATTTTAAATGCCATCTCGCTCGAATCCACCTCGTGGAATGAGCCATCATATAGCCGAACCATGACATCTGTAACAGGATAACCGGCGATAATACCACCTAAAGCAGCTTCCATAACTCCTTTTTCCACAGCCGGGATAAATTCCCTAGGTATCACCCCACCAACAATTTTATTTTCAAAAACAATTCCACTGCCTTGTTCGCCAGGTTCCATCTCCAAAACCACGTGTCCGTACTGCCCGCGACCGCCAGTTTGTTTAATATATTTGTATTCCGCCCTCTCAACCGGTTTGGTTATCGTTTCTCTATAGGCAACCTGTGGTTTCCCAACCCTGGCTTGGACTCGAAATTCCCGAAGCATTCTGTCAACAAGTACTTCCAGATGGAGTTCACCCATTCCGGAGATAATTGTTTGCCCGGTATCCTTATCCATTCTAACCACAAAAGTTGGATCTTCCTCCGCTAATTTTTGTAGAGCTGTGCTCATCTTGTCTTGATCTGCAGCTGATTTTGGTTCAATAGAAACTGAAATTACGGGTTGGGGAAAACTTATGCTTTCAAGCAGGACCACATTTGATGCGTCGCAAAATGTATCCCCTGTGAAGGCATTCTTCGGACCCAAAATTGCCCCTATATCCCCGGCTCGGATCTCCGAGATGTCCTCACGTCGATCTGCGTAAATCCTAATAAGCCTGCCAATTCGTTCTTTTTGGCTCCTGGTCGAATTATAGACCTTGGAGTTCTGGGTTAGTTTTCCTGAGTACACCCGTACATATGCCAGTCTTCCAACATAAGGATCGGTAACAATTTTAAATACCAAAGCACTCAGAGGTGCGTTGATCTCAGCTGGTCTTTCAATAATTTCATCATTGTTTGGATTGACACCCATAACAGGAGGGATATCGAGGGGAGAAGGCAGAAAATCTATTACCGCATCCAGAATGGGTTGTACCCCTTTGTTCTTGAGTGAACTTCCACAGAAAACTGGCGTTACTTTACCATCGATAACAGCCTGACGCATCCCGGATTTCAATTCTTCAACCGGGAATTCTGCCCCATCAAGATACTTTTCCATCAATCCATCGTTAGTCTCGGCAATTTGCTCAACTAAATGCGACCTCATTGCTTTCATTTGATCAACGAATTCCTCTGGAACATCTCCGACTTCATGATCTTCACCAAGTTCATCATTCCAGATAATTGATTTTTGAGTAAAAAGGTCGATCACCCCTTTGAATTCACTCTCGCTTCCAATAGGGATTTGAACGGGGATTGGCGTTGCTCCCAATCTTTCACGTATCATTTCGATGGTTCTCTCATATGAGGCGCCAACTCGATCCATCTTATTTACAAAACAAATCCGCGGCACCTTATAGAGATCCGCTTGTCTCCAAACTGTTTCGCTCTGCGGTTCAACTCCCTGGACTGCATCAAATATGACGACTCCCCCATCAAGTACCCTTAACGACCTTTGGACTTCTGCAGTAAAATCGATGTGACCTGGAGTATCAATTATATTAACTTGATAATCTCTCCAAAAAGCAGAGACCGCGGCCGATACAATCGTAATACCGCGCTCCCTTTCCTGTTCCATCCAATCAGTTACAGTTGTACCCTTATCTACAGAACCAATTCGATGCGTTTTTCCGGTATAGTAAAGAATCCGCTCGGTAGTGGTGGTTTTACCAGCGTCGATATGGGCAATAATCCCAATATTACGAATACGGTCAAGCGGATATTCTCTTTCCATTTAAAAAACCAACTTACAAAAGTTGTTTCCAATTTTATTTATTTTACTTTCAAATACTCTCAATAATATTCACTTACTAAAAGAAGGAAATTTATTAAATCCTGTAATGGGAAAATGCCCGGTTTGCTTCTGCCATTCTATGAGCTTCTTCTCGTTTCTTAATTGCCGCGCCGGTCTCATTGGCTGCGTCCATTAATTCAGCGGCTAATTTATCTGAAAAATTCCTTCCTGAGCGTGATCGTGATGAGGCAAGTATCCAGCGGGTTGCCAATGCAAATTGCCTGTGTGGTGGAACTTCCATGGGTACTTGATAAGTGGCACCACCGACTCTCCGCGGTCGAACCTCCATAACTGGCGATACTTTTTTGATCGCATCTTCAAAAACTTCCACACCCGGTCGTTTCATTTTCTGTTCTATTAATTCAAAAGCATCATATACCAGACGGGTAGCAACACTTTTTTTTCCATTTTTCATTACGTAATTAATAAATGCCTGCACCTGCTTGCTATGATATCTCACATCAGGCGGGATTACTCTTCTTTCAGGGCGATTTCTTCGCGGCATGTATATACTCCTATTTCTATGCAGTCCTGGGACGTTTTGCGCCGTACTTCGAGCGTCCTCTTTTGCGATCGTCGACGCCGTCTGTGTCCAGGGTGCCTCTGACAATGTGATATCGAACTCCTGGAAGGTCTTTAACCCTTCCACCTCGCACAAGCACTACTGAGTGTTCCTGCAGTGTATGACCTTCACCAGGGATATAGGCAGTCACTTCAATTCCATTCGACAATCTCACACGTGCTATCTTTCTCAAAGCAGAATTAGGTTTTTTGGGTGTCATTGTTCTGACCACAGTGCAAACCCCTCTTTTTTGAGGAGCGCCTTTCCACTGCTTTACCCTTCGCTGTTTCATTGAATTAAGTGTGTATGAAAGCGCCGGGGCTTTACTTTTAGCTTGTTTTGATTTCCGTCCCTTTCGGACAAGTTGATTGATCGTTGGCACTCTCGCCTCCATATTCCTGTTTCATAAAAAACAATACATGCGTTCGTATCTTTTCGTCAAAGGAGGTCATCTAAGTTGCCCGATGACCTCACAATTTTCTCGATAGTTTAACCATAGGCAGATTCTTGCTGCCCGTTGTATTTAGTAAGGCACGAAATAAAATTTTACCATGCGTAAAATCGATCGTCAAGAGAATTTGAGTCTAAGGCATGGATGGTTCCACTCACCTTCCATACTTTCAATTGAGATTATCTAATACTCTCAATCCATAAGATTCAGTAAACCTGTACCCAATCGTGGCGGTCGAGACCGTTCTTCATCCTTTCCAAATCGGATCAACTCTCCAGTATCGGTCACTGCTTCGACTGCCAAGCCCAGGCTCTGTAGTTCTTTGACCAACACACGGAAAGAAGCGGGAATGCTGGGATCCTCGATCTGCTCTCCTTTCACAATCGCCTCATATGTTTTCACACGTCCCTGAACATCATCAGATTTAACAGTCAACATCTCTTGTAATGTATAAGCAGCTCCATAGGCTTCTAACGCCCAGACTTCCATCTCACCAAACCTCTGACCTCCAAACTGCGCTTTTCCACCTAGCGGTTGTTGAGACACCAGGCTATAAGGACCAGTTGACCTGGCATGCACCTTATCTTCTACAAGATGGTGAAGCTTCAGCATCGTCATAACACCAACGGTTACTGGCTGGTCATAAGGTTCACCGCTTTTTCCATCACGGAGAATCTGTTTTCCAAGAACAGGTATTGGTCTTCCCGTTTCCAAAGACGCAGCATTAGCGTTATCCCAAAGGTCATCATCCTCCATCAGAGATATATCCTTCCCAAGCTTCTCTAACCAGATTCGTAAACAAGTATTTACTGCTCTTTGGTCTCTTTCAAGCTGTTCGGTTTCACCGATCAGATCATCTTCGAACACCATTATTTCTTCAGGCTCACAGGAGTGATCTCTTAACCATTCCTTCAATGTGGAACGGCGAGCATATGTATAGTCTGATATCAGCCGGTAAATATCATAGCCTCTATCCCCCAACCAAACCTCTAAATATAAACGCCTTACTTCATCATCACTTTCAAACAAAGTTGGATCGTGCTCTTCATGGTTAACCAATTCCCAGGCGGCTTCAGTTACCTCTCTCCATGCTTGATCGATCAGCCAAGAACGCGCCAATTCAGCTTCGATTTCCTCCTCATTTGCTCCATCAAAAACAGGGGAAATCGCCCTGAAACCCAATCGGCTAGCCGCCCATCCTAAATGTGTCTCCAGAACCTGACCTATGTTCATTCTTCCCGGGACTCCCAATGGGTTCAGGATGATATCGACTGGTGAACCATCCTCCAGGAAAGGCATGTCCTCCATGGGAACTACTTTTGAAACCACTCCTTTATTTCCATGGCGACCAGCCATCTTATCGCCTGCGGTAATTTTGCGACTCTGGGCAACCGATACCCTCACCATCATGTCAACTCCTGCGGATAGATCTGCATCGTCTTCACGGGTGAATACCTTAACTTCCACAACCTTTCCGCGTTCTCCGTGAGGCATACGCAGCGATGTATCTTTTACGTCACGGGATTTTTCACCAAAGATTGCTCTTAAGAGTCTTTCTTCAGGAGTTAACTCCTTTTCACCTTTAGGTGAAATCTTGCCAACAAGAATGTCGTTTGGGCCAACTTCTGCACCAATCCGGATGATTCCTCTGTCGTCAAGGTCTTTTATCGCATCATCACCAACATTGGGTATATCGCGTGTAATTTCCTCCGGCCCCAAACGGGTATCCCGAGATTCAACTTCATATTTCTCGATATGAACAGAAGTAAATACATCTTCCTGTACCAATCTTTCTGAAATCAATATAGCGTCTTCAAAGTTCCCGCCTTCCCATGAGATAAAAGCTACGACCACATTTTGACCGAGAGCCAGTTCGCCCCCATCTGTGGATGATGAATCGGCAATAACTTCATTTTTTGAAATTTTCTGGCTCTTCACTACAGCGGGTCTTTGATCGATGCATGTACTCTGGTTTGAACGGTGATATTTCCTTAATGGATAAACTTTCTCCTGCCCATTGTTAGATTTTATAACTATTTCTCTACCGGTTACGGATGTGACTTCACCTTCCTCTTCTGCAACGATTACTTGACCGGAATCAATTGCTGCATAATATTCCATTCCAGTGGAAACCTGAGGCACATCCGGTTTTAACAAAGGGACAGCCTGAGCTTGCATGTTAGAACCCATAAGTGCACGGTTTGCATCATCGTGTTCAAGGAACGGAATTAGAGAAGCACTTATCCCAACAATCTGGTGCGGCGCTACATCCATAAAATCGATGTTTGTCGTCATCGAGAAAATAAATGTTGAGTGGTATCTGCAAGAAACTCTATTTCGGACGAATTCGTTGTGCTCATCCAGTGGAGTGTTAGCCTGAGCAATTACATATTTATCCTCTACATCGGCAGATAAATACTCCATTTCATTCGATACGTAAGGATTTATCTGGATTTCAGTGATTTTCAGGTTTCTAAGTTCACTTACGATCTCGTCTGTAATTCGCTCCCCCTCTTTGAAAACGACTTTTTCAGTTGAGGGATCTATCAAATCCTCAAAAAATGCTCTTCCGATAATTAGGGGATCTGAAATCTTTAAAGACTTCACGACCTTCCTGTAAGGCGTTTCAATAAATCCATATTCATTAACTCGCGAAAAAGTTGCCAGCCTACCGATTAAACCAATGTTAGGACCTTCAGGGGTCTCGATAGGACAAATACGACCGTAGTGGGAGTGATGCACATCGCGCACATCGAAACCTGCTCTTTCTCTTCGCAAACCACCCGGTCCTAAAGCGGATAAAGTCCTTTTGTGCCGTAATTCGGCTAGAGGATTTGTTTGATCCATAAATTGAGATAACTGACTTGAACCAAAGAATTCTCGTAATGCAGCAACTACCGGTCTTATATTTATTAATGTTATTGGAGACAATTGGTCCTGATCTCGAATGGACATCCTTTCTTTAATTACTCGCTCCATTCTCCTGAGACCAATTCTTAATTTATTCTGAATTAACTCCCCTACAGTTTTTGCCCGTCGATTTCCCAGGTGGTCAATGTCATCTGCTGCCTGAATACCATTATTGATTAATATCATCCTTCGTACAAGTCGAACAATATCCCACTTTGTAATAGTACGCACATCGCGAGAGAGAATATCATCAAGCTCAAGTTTTTGATTGAGTTTGTATCGTCCAACTTTTTCTAAATCATAATGCCGTTGATCGAAAAGCTGCTCCTCCAGAAAATCACGGGCATTTTCAAGGGTTGCAGGATCTCCTGGCCGCATCCGTTTAAAAAATTCCATCAATGCCGCTTCAGCAATTGTGATACCTGAACTCAGATCCCATTCCGGTTCCTGGTAAAGAGTCGAAGGAATGAACATGCGATCCGGGTTGTTATCAACATCCCCAAAAATCTGCATCAATTCTTCATCCGTCCCTTCAACGAGAGGTTCATTTTCACGACCCAATCCGTCATTAACAGCAGATAATGCTCTGAGGAATATAGTGATAGGAATGGTGCGCTTTCGATTAAACCGCAAGGTCAAATAATCACTCTTGCGTGTTTCAAATTCCATCCAGGCACCCCGATCGGGGATTAATTTCGCCATGGCAAGTGGTCGGCCTGTAGAACGGTCGATTGGAGCTTCAAAATACACGCCCGGGGATCTGATCAATTGCGATACAACAACTCGTTCGGTTCCATTAATTACAAAAGTCCCTTTTTCTGTCATTTCTGGGAAATCACCCAGGAAAATATCCTGTTTGATGGGTTCTGGGACATCCGGACCGATTAATAGTACAGATACGTATAATGGGGTTGAATAGGTAAGATCACGTTCAACACATTCCTCAACAGTATGCTTTGGCTCCCCAAACCAATACGATAATTCCCATTGTTTTGATTCATCCGTCCTGCTTGGCAGATACAGCTTCATGCCTTTATTGTAGGATTCAATAGGGGAAAGTTCGTGAAAAAGATCAGCCAAACCATCCGATTTTAACCTTTTAAAGGATTCAAGTTGAACTTCAATTAGATCAGGTAAATCTAAATTAACATCTATGCGCGCGTAGGACTTGCTCGGAAAACTATTCGCCATACCTGTTCTCCTGTAATTTATAAAATTTCTATTTCAATTCCGGTGTGATATATTTATTGAAGACAAATAAATTCTAAGGCTTACAATAAGCAACTTTTTATTGGGTTCGTTTGCGAATCAGCGTTATGTCTAAACCAAACACGAATCATTAACATGGTCCCCGTTAATATATTATGAATTGACGAAACTTTATTATACCTAATAGGATAAATCGGGTCAAGAAATAAGAAGTGCTATTAAATTAACATTCAATGAGTAGATACCCCTTTTCTGAGCAATCATGGGTGAAAATAAAATTCAAATAAAGGTTAAGTCTGGTTTTATCGCAGTTGTAGGACGCCCTAATGTCGGGAAGTCAACTTTAATTAACTCAATAATCGGACAAAAAATCGCCGCGGTTTCGCCAAGACCTCAAACGACCCGTAAAAATCAATTAGGTATTTTGACTGTGACTAATCAATACCTTAATGCTCAGA